>JAGHVA010000058.1 GCA_018064565.1 Candidatus Colimorpha onthohippi | reverse complement strand
GTTAATTAGTGCATTATCGTTGGTGTCTTTTGTGTCGTGTGATAAGGATACTGATTGCGGACTTAAGGTTGAAGTGCTCAAAAAAAACACGAATGAGCCAGTTTCAGATGTTCAAATCAGTATTGGACATACGGGCGGTACAATTAACGCATCGGGCACTACAGATGCTAACGGTATGTTTGAGGCTACTTTTCATGCCCCTGCGATTTTTGATGTTTATGCATGCAAGTATGAGTATGCTACGTTTTATGACACGTTTCAGGTACCTTATCAGTATATGGATCCGACCTACGGTATGGTGCAAGGCTATCGTGACAGTATTTATGTTCATGAAGAGCGTATTGGCAAGCGCACGGCGTTGACATCGGTGCGTCTCAAAGATGGTGAAACGGTTGAGACTACATTGTACTTAGATTTCAATAAATTGGAAGATGTAGAAGAATAACTGTTGGCGTTGTTCGTTGTAATAACAAGGGACTTTCCGATTTCTACGAAAAGTCCCTTGTCTGTTTGTTAATATAAAGAATCATAAGTTATGTCGTTTAGTCCAGAAGATATCAATCAAATCCAGTCGCATGGTCTTACCATGGAATTGGTCAATCAGCAGATGTTAAACTACCGTAACGGCTTTCCTAAAATTAGACTGGCAGCTCCTGCAACGGTAGGAAATGGAATTCTGAAATTATCAAAGTCGCAAGTGGCATCAGCCCTTGGCGACTATGAATTGCTCGCACCTCAGCATAGTATGCTTAAGTTTGTCCCTGCCTCAGGTGCTGCATCTCGTATGTTTAAGGATTTGTTTACATTCGCCTCCTCCTATTTCGGAGTGTCGCACAACTTCGCAAAAGAGTTTCCCGAAGTTCAGCGTTTTGTGGATAATCTGCGGAATTTCCCATTCTATACAGATTTGAAAAATACCATGGCTCGAGCCTCATTGGATATAGAAGAGTATCTTGAGCGTGGTGATTATACTACCATAATAAATTTTCTATTGCAAGATCGTTACCTTTCGTATGGCTCGCTTCCTAAAGCACTACTTAAGTTTCATACTTACGGTAACTTACATAGAACT
Organism: Candidatus Colimorpha onthohippi; assembly: GCA_018064565.1. Classification (GTDB taxonomy): domain Bacteria; phylum Bacteroidota; class Bacteroidia; order Bacteroidales; family P3; genus Colimorpha; species Colimorpha onthohippi. Next base: position 41,879 of record JAGHVA010000058.1, on the reverse strand, counting down.
CCATTCGAAGAACATCTCATAGAAGGCGCAAATTACGCAAAAGACGCACAAGGTATTGTACGTATGCATTTTACGGTGTCAGGAAAACATCGAAAATTGTTTGAATCTACACTGCGTCAGGTTAGGTCGTACTATCAGTTTGCATTGAATGTAAAATACCATATTTCTTTTTCAGAGCAGTCGCCTACCACCGATCAACTTGCGGTGGATCAGTACAACGAACCAGTACGAGACCAACAGGGTCGTTTGATTTTTCACCCAGGTGGGCATGGCTCGCTATTGCACAACTTGAACAATCTGTCGGCGGATATCGTATTTATAAAGAATATCGACAATGTTGTTCCTGATTGGGCTAAGCAACCTACCTTTACATACAAGAAAATTTTGGCAGGCTTGCTGATGCGTTTGCAACAGCAATCGCACGGCTATCTACGGATGATGTCAAAGTCTCAACTTGAGGAGAAGGAGCTTTTGAATATAGAGAAGTTTGTACAAACGCAACTGATGATTGATTTGGGGTCGGCTTTTTGCCAGCAAAATTTGAATTCTCGTCAGCAGCGGTTGGTGAGATTGCTTAACAGACCAATGCGTGTGTGTGGTATGGTTCGCAATCAAGGTGAGCCAGGAGGAGGTCCGTTTTGGGTGCTGGACGAGGATGGAAGCAAGTCGTTGCAGATAGTTGAGGCTAATCAGATTAACCGCAATGACCCCACACAAGAAGCCATTCTTCGCCAATCTACCCATTTCAATCCAGTTGACCTCGTTTGCGGTCTTCGTGATTATAAGGGGCATTATTTCAATTTGCCTGATTATTCAAATCCGAATGCTGGTTTTATTGCGAAGAAAAGTAGTGGTCCTCTCACACTCAAAACGCAGGAACTTCCAGGCTTGTGGAATGGAGCTATGGCTGATTGGATTACATTATTCGTTGAGGTGCCTATCGAAACGTTCTCACCAGTCAAGTCGGTCAACGACCTGCTGCGTCCTGAACACATGCCTGCTCCGCTCAGGTAATGGGTATCCTATTGGGGCTACCACTTTCATATTTAGGCGACAACCAATTCTGTTGTCGCTTTCTTTGTCTGAGGGCAAGGTTGCATCGTAAAAAAAAATATGCCTACTTTTTATTAAATGTCGTTTGTATCAAATAAAAGTGCTATCTTTGCACGTTCAAAGTGTACTATTTATTGGAAACTAATTAATACATAAACTATGCAAAATAAAGGACTTATTAAGTTTTTGACTTGGGCCTTCGCCCTGGTCTGTCTTTTTCAGTTGTCGTTTACTTTCGTAACGCGCAATATTGAGAGCAAGGCAAAAAATAAAGCTGAAACCTATGCTAAGCAACAGGAACCGTTAATTCGTGCGAACATCGATCAGCGCCTTCTGCCTCAAGTGATTGACTCAATTAAAAACAACGTTGAGGCAGACTATTTAGATTCTATGGCGTCAGAAAAGGTATATTTAGGTTATACCTATCGCGAATGCCAAGCTCGTGAGATTGGGTTGGGTCTTGACCTTAAGGGTGGTATGAACGTGATGCTTGAAGTATCTACCGTTGATGTGGTGCGTGCTTTGGCCGACCACACCGAGGATCCTGCTTTCAACACTGCGATTGATAACGCCCTCGCAGCCCAAAAAACAACGACCAATAGAGATTTTGTCTCCATATTCTATGATGAATTTAAGAAGGTGGCTCCCGATCAGCAGCTGTCCACACTTTTTATCAATCAACTCAAAGACCGTATCAAGATCAATGACGACAACGATGCTGTCATTAAAGTGGTAAAAGAAGAGGCAGCGTCAGCGTATGATCGTACTTTCGAGATTATCAATCAGCGTATTGATAAGTTTGGCGTAGCACAGCCTACGATTCAGCAGCTTCGTTCTTCTGAACGAATATTGGTTGAACTTCCTGGTGTGAAAGAGCCTGAGCGCGTTCGCAAACTCTTACAAGGTACAGCACAGCTTGATTTTTGGTCCACCTACGATTGTCCTGAGGCAATCAATATGATTGCTAAAGCTGATGAGTATTTGGCCTCAATCTCCAAGAATAATGAAGAAGATAAGGTTGCTGATACTATTTCTACCGATTCTGCGGATTCGGAGCTTGACAAATTGGCAGCAAAGCCGCTTAACGCAAAAGAGGAAGATGCAAAAGAGTCAGACAACGCACATCCATTATATTCAAAAATTGCTTTGAATATCGATCCTCAGTCGGGTGCAGCTGGTCGTGGTCCAGTGGTTGGTTATGCCATGGGTAAGGATCGCGAGTCTATCAACGAGATGCTTCGTAAGGCGTATGACCGCAAGGTTATTGATGCCCGTCGTGTGAAATTTTTATGGGGTGCAAAGCCGATCAAAGGTTCTGAGACATATCAGTTGTATGCCATTAAGATTGAGACTCGCAATGCAGAGCCGTTGCTCGACGGTGGTGTTATCACTGATGCCCGTCAGGATTTTTCAAATGTTGGTGGCAATGAAATCTCCATGACAATGAACTCCGAGGGTGCACGTGAGTGGAAACGTATTACTGGCGAGAATGTGGGCAATTGCATTGCTATCGTTTTGGATGATCAGGTCTATTCTGCCCCTGTGGTTAATGGTGAGATTGCTGGAGGTCGTTCCTCTATCACTGGCGATTTTACACTTGAGGAGGCAAAAGACCTTGCGAACATTCTCAAATCAGGTAAGTTGCCAGCCCCTGCTGTGATTGTCCAAGAGGCTGTTGTCGGTCCTTCTTTGGGTCAGGAGTCAATCAACAAGGGTCTTATCTCCTTTATTTTGGCCTTTGTGATTGTGCTTGTCTATATGGTGGTATTTTATAACCGCGCTGGTTGGGTCTCAATCGTTGCTTTGATTACCAACGTGTTTCTTTTGATTGGAGTGTTGGCGTCCATTGGTTCGGTACTTACTTTGCCTGGTATTGCGGGTATCGTGCTTACTATGGCAATGGCAGTTGATGGCAACGTTATTATATATGAACGTATCAAGGAAGAGTTGCGTTTGGGTGCAAGCATGTCTAATGCAATTGAAACTGGTTTCAAAAATGCCTACTCCGCTATTATCGATGGTCAGGTTACCACATTCCTTTTGGGTTTGGTGCTTATCATGTTCGGTTCTGGTGCTGTTCAGGGTTTTGCTGTTACACTTTGTGTTGGTATTGTAACGTCGTTGTTTACATCGATTTTCATTACCAGACTATGCTTGGATTGGATGCTTAACCACAAGAAAGTTATCAATTTCTCATTTAAGTTCTCTGAGAATTTCCTGCGTAATGCTCATGTCAATTTCATTGGCGGTCGCAAGACGTTCTATACCATAGCGATTGTGGCTATTGTTATCTGCATAGCCAGTTTCTGTTTCCGTGGTCTCAGTTTTGGTATCGACTTTACAGGAGGTCGTACTTATGTAGTCCGTTTTGATCAGCCAGTTAATGCGGTTGACGTTCGTGCGTCAATGGCTGCTCAGTTTGAAGAGGCTCCAGAAGTGAAGAGTTATGGTCCCACAAGTCAGGTGAAAATCACCACCAAGTACAAAATCAAAGAAGATGGTGATGAGGTGAAGAGTGAGATTGTCTCCAAACTCTATGAGGGTAGTAAAAAATATTTTAAGGATCAGATTTCGCTTGAGGATTTCAAATCAACCGAGACGAACCCATTGGGTATTATTCAGGCTGATCAAGTGGGAGGCACAATTGCACACGATAATTTGATGCACTCTATCTGGGCTGTTATCGGTGGTCTTTTGGTGATGTTTATCTATATCGGTCTCCGTTTTAAATCGTGGCGTTTCGGTTTGGGTAGTGTTACCGCATTAGCTCACGATACCATCCTTGTTATCGGTATGTTCTCGTTGTTATATGGCTTGTTGCCGTTTAACTTGGAGGTTGATCAGTATTTTATTTCAGCAGTACTTACTGTAATAGGTTATTCTATCAACGCTACAGTGGTTATCTTTGACCGTGTTCGCGAAAATCGTACGCTTCATCCAAAACATACGTTGATGCAACACATGAACGATGCTGTCAATTCCACATTGGCTCGTACGGTCAACACCAGTGGTACTACCTTCTTCACGCTTTTGATGATGTTCATATTCGGTGGTGAGGTTATCCGTGGATTTATCTTTGCCTTGCTTATCGGTGTTTTGGTGGGTGTGTTCTCTTCTGTATGTATTGCTTGTCCAGTTGTTTATGAATTGTCGAACAAAAAGGACAAACAGCTTGCGGACTGATAAATGTCATTACCTACCAGCTATGTTGCTTTCAATGGTAGCTGGTAGGTAATACTTACTATAAATAAATACAAGTCAAATTAGTTAATTTCTCAATCTGAAATTCTGTGACACTGTTTGTTGCAATAATGGTTATGGCATTACTCTTTTTCAAGCCTTTGCTCACGGCCAAGAAGAGTAGTGTTGATAGTTCTGCCTCGAGTAATAGCAGTAGCAGGAATAGGTCATACAATAGGTCGGCAGCCAAGGGCAAAAATGCTGGTCATAAAGCGAATGAAAGTTCGCCATATTTCTCGTATGAGACAGCTGGCTCGCTTCCCCATGTTGAGAATAGACATAATGTGTGTCAGCAGCCGATGGCTATTGCTGGCGAAGAGGATGGTGTGAGTTTTGATGCGCGTAAAGCGATTATCTATTCCACAATATTAAATAATCCGTATATTGATTGAGTTGTGTTTTGGGCGTGATGGTTTGACTTAGTTATATCATTGTCTTCTACGAAAATAAAACGAAAATCTAAAATACAATGAGTATGTTCAAAAAAGTACTGTTGGCAATCGGTCTCCTTGTGGCTACGGGGTCTGTGGCTCTGGCTCAAGGTACCCTCAAGGGTACAATTACTGATTCTAAGACGCAAGAACCGTTGCCGTTTGTCAATGTTGTCGCCAAGCAGGATGGACAGCAAATCCGTGGTGGTCAGACTGACTTCGATGGTGTGTTTACCATCAAGCCTCTGCCTGTGGGTAAGTATGATATTGAGGTGTCCTCTGTGGGTTATCAGAAGTATGTTCGCACGGGTATCACGGTAACTGCTTCTGGTTTTACTATCGCTGATGTACAGCTCGTGCCTACGGCAACCAACCTTGAGGAGGTTGTTATTGTTGAGCAGAAAGTCCCTGTGATTGAAATCGGTACCCCTGAGTCTGGATCGCGTCTCAGTTCTGACGATATCGCACGTATGCCTGGTACGTCAGTTGATGCTATTGTTGCAGCAGTCGGTGGTGTGGGTTATTCCGATGGTGGAACATCCACGGCTCGTGGTGAGGATGGTATGGTTACCATGCAGGGCGGTGTCCGTAAGCGTACGGGCATTCAGGCTCCTAAGGAAGCTATCGCTGAAATTCAGGTTATCCTTGGCGGTACTCCAGCTTCCATCGGAGAGGCTATCGGTGGTACTCAGATTATCACCTTGAAACCGCCTTCAAGTCAGTTTAAGGGTATTATCAAATATGAGGGTTGGCTCGATTATCGGCTGGCTAATAGTTTGATGGCATACTTGACAGGTCCACTGGTAAAGAAAAAATACAATCTTGAGGGTGGTGGCACTACCGAGCGTACGCTCGTTGGATTCCGTCTTACTGCTCAGGGGTCGTTTACCAAGTCGGGTCTGTATCGTGTAAAGAGCAACCGATATCAAATGGTCAACGATGCCACTGTGCGTTATATTGAACAGAATCCATTGGCATACGATCCTTTGACAGGCGCTGTGAACTATACTGCGGAGACTTGCTTGGGTAAGGACGACTTTGTGACATTTACTCGTCCGAAGGCTTCTGATTTTGGTGATGACAAGTCTCGTGTACCAAATCTTAGTTCGTATGGCATCGCAGCTGAAGGTGCGGTCGATTTCCGTTTCTCGGATTATGCCACTTTGACGGTTACTGGGGAGTTTGCGTATTCGAAGTCGCCAAGTGCTAGTTTGGCAGGATTGGCTCTTAACCTTTCCCGTCAGGGAGTCAATGTAACTGAGAGTTCTACCTATGGTATCACACTCGACTTCACACAGCGTTTCCCCGATGCTACCGATCAGCCTGCTGATGCAACACTCCCCGAGACAAAGAAGAGTGCACTGCTTACCAATGTGATGTACAACATCACCGCCATGTATAGCCGCTCGAACAGCAAATCATACAACTCTAATTATGGTTCATCTCTGGACGACATTTTCAAATATGGTTATATTGGTCAGTTTGTAACAAATCGGTCTCGCAGTTATAGCTCTGCTACTCAGGTTGATTATAATGGTGTTAAGCAATCTGCTTTTGTACAGAATGGTTGGAGAGACCAAATTGAGTCGTTTACACCCGACAAGGATCATGAGGTGTTGGCAAATTACAATACACAGTTGTTAGGTATTGATGATTTGAAGGGTTCGATCAACAACTTCAACGACCTCATTGAGTATAAAGGTCTTCGTAATGGTGATGGCCCTGCCAGTATCTATGGTTTGTTTACCAACGTAGGTGTAACCGACAATACGTTCGGATACGGACGTACGGACTATTATTATTTCCAAGCCAAGGCATCTGCTGAGATTAAAGGTCATGAAATTGAGATTGGTTTCCAATATGACCGTTTCTCATCAGCGTCTTATTCACTTAATGCTTATGGTCTTTGGACGCTTATGCGTCAAGAGGCTAACAAGCATATCCAGCAGTTGGACTTTTCCAATCCTAATTATCGCTGGGAGGGTTCAAACCTTTACGTGGATTATGACCCTTTGTATGTTGCTGATCAGCAGGAGTCGTTCGATATTGCCATGCGTCAATATTTAGGTATGGCTAAAAACGATGTTTCGTGGATTGATATCGACCGTTATTCTCCAGATGATTTTGTCTCCGCTGGTGGTATCAAGATGTTCTCGACCGATGAGCTGTTTAATCAGGGTTCGTCCTATGTGAGTTATAATGGGTATGACCACACTGGCGAGAAGTATAACGGTCGCAACTGGACTCTTGAGGATTTCTACAATCCTTCAGCCGCAGGTCATGCCAATTACCGTTACCTCCCCGCATTCTCACCTACCTACATGGCTGGTTACATCCAGGATAAGTTCTATTTCCAAGATCTTATCTTCAATGTCGGTGTTCGTCTTGACTATTTTGACGGAAACCAATATGTGCTAAAAGACCCCTATTTGTTGTATGAGTCCTACACTGTTGGCGACTTGAACAAAGGTGCTGCTCAGTATAGTGGTAAAATCTATAATGGTGCTGGCGACGACTGGGTGGTTTATGTTGATGATGCTACAGCTGCCAAACCTAATATTTTGGGTTATCGTAATGGTTCTGTCTGGTACAATGCCAATGGTGTTGAGGTTGCATCACCAAGCAATATTGCTGGTAAGTCTGGTCAGCCAACGCCGTATCGTACAGCCAAGGGTACTGCGCTAAGCAGAATAATACGGTAGGTACCGAAGCATTTGAGGATTACAAACCTCAAGTGGTGGTAATGCCTCGTATCGCATTCTCTTTCCCAGTTGGCGACAACTCGCAGTTCAAGGCTTCGTACGACATTATCGCTCGTCGTCCTTCCTCAAGTTGGCAGGCCAATTATTTGGGATACCTCTATATGAGCAAAATGTCTTCAATCTCCAATCCTAATCTTAAGCCAGAACGTATCACCAACTACGAGTTGGGATTCCAACAGGCTCTGAATTCTTCTTCTGCGGTCAGTATCTCCGCTTACTATAAGGAGACCCGCGACCTTATACAGCTTGTTCAGTATGCTGGTGCCGATCCTAACCAAAACTACTATAGCTACGACAACTTGGATTTCAAAACTATCAAGGGTTTCACGTTCAGCTATGACCTCCGTCAAACCAAGAATGTGCGTATCAATGCGAACTATACTTTGCAATATGCCGAAGGAACGGGTCTTTCATCATCTACTATGACCGAGCTTATCAAAGAGGGTTATACTACGCTTAAGATGTTGAACCCAATTTCGGACGACCGTCGTCACGAGATTAAGGCAAACGTTGACTTCCGTTATGGCAGTGGTTCTAAGTACAACGGACCTACCATCACCCGCGTGGTTACCGATCCAGAGACGGGTGAACAACGCAAGAAAGAGGTCAAATTGTTGGAGGACTTTGGTGTGAACTTTATGGTTGTCGCGCAGTCTGGACGTCCTTATACGAAACAGTTCAGTATGACCCAAGGTACTATCGTTGGATCTTATCGCGGAGCTCGTTTGCCATGGGGTTTCTATTGCAATGTTATCGTGGATAAGAACTGGCCTATCAAGGTTGGCAAACGTACCACCTACCTCAATACTGCTATTACTGTAAACAACCTCTTCGATATCCGCAATGTTGTGGGCGTGTTTGCTGTAACGGGTAGCCCGACCGACAATGGTTATCTTACCGACCCAGAGACTCAGGCGGTCATCAATTCGTATCTTGACCCTCAGTCGTTTAGGGACTTATATACCATCTATATGAGCAACGCTACTTGGAATTATTCCTCGCCGCGTCATATTAAATTATCACTCTCTTATAATTTCTAATTGTCAAACGGAAAAAATATATAAAAATGGAAAATATACTTTGTAATTTCCTTTTGGCAGCTCTTATTATCTCTGCCACTGCGGGGTCTGCTTTCGCTCGTGAACCTCAAAGCCAACTTAAAAAGGTAAAGAGTGTAAAAACTGAGCAAAAGGCTGCAGTATGTAAGCGTGCACAAAGTTCTGCCGAACTTAGCGTAAACAATGTCCGCGCCCGTATCAATGGCTATGGTAATATGTGGTACGATGGCTCTATTGCTCAGTATCACCTGCCTAAAAACGGCAACGCTTGCCCGCTCTATTGCGCGGCTCTTTGGGTCGGTGGTACCGATGTTAACGAGCAGCTCCGTATTGCCGCTCTTACGTTCGGTTCTTCTGGCGACGATTTTTGGCCAGGCCCATTGCAGTTGAATACCGCTTATGTTGACCTCCCTGTTTGCAACCAGTATGATAGGCATTATATCATCAGCAAGCAGCAGGTTCAGAATCACATGGCTCACTTTATCTATACCGAAGCGGGTGTTGAGCCTAATCCAGACAACCCCCTTACAGAAATGGAGGATGTGATTGAAAATTGGCCAGCCCATGGCAATACCGCTGAGGGTTTCTCCAAGTATCTTGCTCCTTTCTTTGACGCTGATGGTAATGGCGAGTATAATCCTGAGGCTGGCGACTATCCGTATTATGACTTTGACAACGATTTGTGTCCACAGACACGTAAGTCTAACGGTTTGGATATATCGGTTCCCACGATGGAAACTACTGAGGGTATTGTCCATGGTGGCATCCTCTCGGACCAGGTGTTGAAAGGCGACCAGACTATTTGGTGGATATTCAACGACATGGGTAATGTCCATACTGAGACTGATGGTCAGCCGATAGGTCTTGAAATTCGCGCTCAGGCTTTCGCATTCTCTACCAACGATGATATCAACAACATGACATTCTATTCATACGAGATTATCAACCGTTCAACCTACACGTTGAAAGATACCTATTTTTCGCAGTGGGTGGATGCCGATCTCGGTTATGCATACGACGACTATGTGGGATGTGATGTAAAACGTGGTTTGGGCTATTGCTACAATGGTGATGAGCAAGATGGTCCTGGTTCTGCGACTTATTCTGGAATCCCTCCTGCTGTGGGTATCGATTTCTTCCAAGGTCCTTATATGGATCCTGATGGTAAGGATAATCCCAAGATTGATATTGACAAAATCAAGGCAAGTGGTAATGGTGTTATGATTAGCCAACTGGCTGCCTTTGAGATGAAAGACGCTAATGGCAATACAATATACGATACGTTTGCTCTAACGCAGTCGGCAGATATATTCTACCCAGATGGTTGGTATTTCAAACCTGGTGACTCTATCGGCAACTGCGCTATCAATGGTGTGAACTTCGGCAACGGTATTGTTGATGATGAGCGTTTTGGTATGCGTCGTTTTGTGTACTACAACAATGGTGGTACTGCTCAAATTAGCGACCCAGGCAAGGCTACCGATTATTATAATTACTTGAAAGGTAATTGGAAAAATAGTCAGCGTATGACTTTTGGTGGAAATGGTTTTAACGACAATACCACCAATGTGGTTTGTGACTTCATGTTCCCTGGTGATTCCGATCCTTGGAAATGGGGTACCAATGGCGTTGACCCTGTGTGGAATGGTGGTCAGATATGGACGGATAAAACTGCTGGCAACCAGCCAGGTGACCGTCGTTTCATGCAGTCGGCAGGTCCTTTCACTTTGAGACCTGGTGCTTTGAACTACATCACGGTAGGTATTCCTTTTGCTCAGGCTGCTTCTGGCAATGCTTGGTCGTCAGTGGAACTGCTTCGTGAGGTAGATGATGTTTGTCAGGCACTTTTCGAAAACTGCTTTAAGGTCTTGGATGGTCCAGATGCTCCTACTATTACTGTTCAGGAGTTAAATAAAGAGATTATTCTCTATCTCTCATACGATAATGTTTCGTCTAATAACTACAATGAAAAATATAGTGAGGTTGATCCTTCTATTACTCGTTCGTATTCTACGACTGTTGATGGTGTAGCCACTACGGGTACCTACACCGATGAGGAGCGTAGTTATGTGTTTGAGGGTTATCAGATTTACCAGTTGGTTGATGCCAATGCGTCTATTTCTGATATCAACGATGTTACTAAAGCTCGTCTGGTGGCACAGTGCGATATTGAAAACTATTATGATGAGGCCAAGACGCTTCCGATTGCTAAATTGGTCAACTTTGAGACCAACTCTGCTACGGGTATTCTTTCAGGTACGGTTAAGGTAGATGGTGCCAATTCAGGCATACAGCATGTGTTCCGCATCACCAGCGACCAGTTTGCAACAGGTTCTTCTACTGCTTTGGTCAATAACAAGGAGTATTATTTTGTGGCTGTGGCATATGCTCACAACCGCTATAAAGAGTATTCTCAAACAGAGGCTGCTTTCCTTGACGGTCAGAAAGAACCATACCTTTCAGGACGTAAAGATGAGTGGGGAAATTCGATTAAGCCCGTGACGGCTATTCCTCATGATCCTTCAGCTGAGAATGGTGGCACTGTTATCCAGGCTGAGTTTGAGATGCGTCCTAATATTACTCGTATTGAGGGTTATGGTAATGGTGGAAATCAGTTGATGCTTACACAGGAATCAATTGAAGAGTTGATGGGTGCTAAAGGTGTAGAGGGCAAAGGTCCTGGCAAATTCACCTTCCGCAGTGGTTCAATCTCTCGTGTTTCTAACCCTTGTATTATCGCACATCCTAAATATGAGCAAAACTACGGGCCTATTGATGTTAAGGTGATTGATCCTTTGAATATCAAGCCAGGTCAGTTTATAATCAATTTCGTGAACGAAGATGGTTCCTCCATTGTAAATGAAAAAACTCGTTGGTATATCACCAATGCTATCGAGGGTCAGCCAGTGTATCCAGGAGGTGCTGATACCATTTATTCTGATTTTGCTATTGGTCGCCAAAACGAACAGCTTTTCCTTGATTTGGGCATCGCTGTGTCGCTCAAGAATGCAGATGCTCCAGCCGATCCCTTACAAGTAAGCGGTATGTTTATCAACGGTTCGGAATCGGAGTATAACTATTGCACATACTATGGCAATACTGCAAGTTCTAATGCGATTTTGGGTTCGTCTATCACTTATGAGGATCCCTATAAGCAGTGGCTTTATGGTGTCAACGACTACGATGGTGCGCAGATGTACAACTGGATTCGCGCAGGTATCCAGTTTGCATCCAACACGGTCAATGACTTTACGGGAAGACTTGAGGATATCTCTTTGTCTGAAGCCTATCTTGATGAAGATTATTTTCGTCGTAAATGCGAGACCAGCCAAGAAGTTGGTTCTGCCACTGCTGTCGGTGTGGATAAGAGCAATATCTTTGAGGATGTGGTGAGTGGTATGTGGGCTCCTTATGGCTTGGTTTCAACACTTGATTTCCATCCAGGATTCAACTACTCACACTTTATGCCTCCCGCAGATACCATTGCAAAATTACATAAAAAAGATGCTGCTAATGCGTATGTGTATGGTAAAATCAGACGTTCGTTGCTTGATAATACCTACAATCAGTCGTTGGTATATAACGATTTGACTAAGTTGCCAAGTGTACGTATTGTGTTTACAGCGGATACCACTAAGTGGACACGTTGTCCTGTCCTTGAGATGTGCGACGATTACACACAAGCAGAGGGTAAAGCTCGTAAGTTCCAAAAACGCAAACATTTGTCTGTAGATAAGTTAGGGCGTACCATCGAGGATCTTGGCATTGCCGCCAACCCATCGGATCCTACCAATCCAGCATATATTGATGCTTATGGTATGGGATGGTTCCCAGGCTATGCAATTTCTTTGACCACTGGTGAACGTTTGAATATCATGTTCGGTGAAGATTCGCGTTACATTCAGTTCAACGGTCGCGACATGTTGTGGAACCCCGTTGATGAGGTTATGAATGGCACAGAGAATTATGTTATGGGAGGTCGTCACTTTATCTATGTGCTCAATGCAACAACGCTCAACTTCCCAGGTGCGGTAGGTTCGAGTTCAGGCATCCATCAGTATGAAACGCCTTCTTATGACGCAGGTGCTTGGGCTAATTCGATGATTAAGTCGTTGGATCGCTTGTTGATGCTCAAGGATAAGGGTGATACACCTAAATACTATTATGGTATTGTCTCGAGCGAAGGTTCGGCTGGTATGACGGCTACAGATAAAATCAATTCGACGCGTGACTCTTCTGCTATGCTCTTTGCTTCTGCGGCTTGGGTTAATATTCCTTTGGTTAACAAGAAATTCGCATTCAATTATCCAGGACATAACAGCAAACTCAATGCTGGTGCGCCTTCCGATGGTATTGCATGTGATGTTACGGTTGATATTCAAGTAAACCAGCCTTATGGTCGCTACATGAGTTATAATGCTACCGATGCAAAAGATTGTGGTGAGGAGGTGAAAAATGATAATATGCCGCGTTATATGTTCGACTTGTCGGGCGATATTGCAACGCTTACAGAACAAGCTACCAAGGATGGTGCTTCTGATAGCAAGAAGAATGAGATTCTTGAGGCAATAGCTGTTGTGCCAAATCCGTACTATAGCTATTCAACCTATGAGACCTTAAGTCAGCTTGAAACAAAAGTTCGTTTTACTAATCTGCCAGCCAATTCAGTCATCAGCATTTATACCGTTGATGGTACGTTGGTGCGCCGTCTTGGTCCAACTCCAGCTAATACCACTACATACGATTGGGATCTTCATAACCATATGGGTATTCCTATTGCTGGAGGTATGTATCTTATTCATGTCAGTGTACCTAATATTGGTGAACGTGTTATCAAGTGGTTTGGAACTATGCGCCCAGTTGACTTGAATTCTTTCCAATTCTAAATTTGATTGATAACGTATAAAACTAAAGATAATGAAAAATCTAACCAAAATATTCGCCATCGTTGCCGTCGTGTTGATGGTGTCGGTCCAGCCAGTTTGGGCTGGTAACGACAACCGTCGCGGTACAGCAGGTGCTACCGAGCTTCTTATTAACCCATGGGCTCATAGCTCTGGTTGGGGTAGTGTCTCGGTGGCCAACGTGCGTGGTATCGATGCTTTTTATTCCAATATCGCAGGTCTGGCTTTCATTGACAATATGGAGTTTGCATACGCCAATACCATCTATTTAGGAGGCAAGACAGGTCTCAATAGTGGTGCATCTATCAATGCCATAGGTATGGGTATCCGTGTCTTTGAGGCAGGTGTTTTAGGTGCTCAAGTAATGATTATGGGATTTGGCGATATTGATGTAACTACCGTAGAGAACCCAACACCAGGTACGGCTGGTTCATTCAACCCATCTTTCATGAATATAGCTTTGGCATATGCGCATTCGTTTACGCGTAGTATCCATGGTGGTGGTGTGATTAAAATCATAAGCGAGTCAACCGACAATGTGTCTGCTTCTGGTTTTGCTATCGATGCAGGTATCCAGTATGTTACTGGTGCTGATGATGAGTTGAAATTCGGTATCAGTCTTAAGAATATCGGTGCTACGATGAGTTTCTCTGGTACGGGTCATTCTTTGACTATGCTCAATAACGCAGGTAACAATTTCACCGTTGAGACTCGCGCTGCCGAGATGGAGTTGCCTACTTGCTTGAATATTGGTGTCTCGTACGATTTTCTTTTTGAAAATTTGAATCAGAAACTCTCTGTGGCGGGATCTTTTACATCGAATGCTTTCCTGAAAGACAATTTTGCCTTAGGTGTTGAGTACGGTATGCTCAATATGTTTCAGGTCCGTTGTGGCTATGTGTATCAATCCGATATATTTAGCTCGTCAGACCGTACCACAACCAATACGGGATTGTGTGCAGGTGCATCGGTGGATATCCCTCTCTCAAAGAAGGATGCTAATGGTAAGGCAAAAACGGGTATAACCCTTGATTACTCTTACCGTTCAGCTTCTCCGCTAAAGGGAACCCATACTATCGGTGGAACATTCCGGTTCTAACGTATTGTAGGTAAAAGTTTATTGAAAAGAGTGGGAAAGGTTGCTTTCACAACCTTTCCTCCTTTTTAGTTGTCATACTATGTTTAACAATTATTAATTGCCTGTGCCCTATGTGGTTTGGAGATATGTTTGTAGTACATATGGTTGTCCAAAGGCAATTTATCATCAACAATCGGAATAATGTCTGAAATTAAGTATTACAGTGAGGAAGGTCTGCAAAAACTGAACGATGAGCTCCATCATCTTATAGCGGTTGAGCGTCCAGCTGCTGCGGCTGCCATTGCCGAAGCAAGAGACAAAGGCGACCTATCTGAAAATGCAGAGTATGATGCCGCTAAGGAGGCACAGGGTCATCTGGAGGCCAGAATCTCTAAGTTGCAAGAGCTTGTGGCCAATGCACGTCTGCTGGATGAATCTAAGATTGATACCTCAAAGGTGCTATTACTCTCTAAAATTACAATCCGCAATGTTAAGAATAACATGAAGCAGGTTTATACTATTGTTCCAGAGAGCGAGGCGAATCTTAAGAGTGGTTTGATATCGGTTACGTCTCCTTTTGCAAAAGGCTTCTTAGGTCACAAGGCTGGTGAGATTGTGGAAGTTGTGGTTCCAGCGGGTAAGATGTCGTTTGAGATTCTCGAAATATCCAGATAGCAATTAGTAAATCACATCAGATATGCCTTCTATATTTTCAAGAATTATTGCAGGAGAAATTCCTTCGTATAAGGTGGCTGAGACCGACACCTGTTATGCGTTTTTAGATATCAATCCACTTTCCAAAGGTCATGTACTTTGCGTCCCTAAAAAAGAGGTGGATTATATTTTTGATTTAACAGACGATGAGTATGTTGATTTGCAGCTTTTCGCAAAACGAGTAGCATTTGCAATCAAGAAAGCATTGCCGTGTAAAAGAGTCTCTGTGGCGGTAGTAGGAATTGATGTTCCTCACGCACATATCCATCTTGTGCCGCTGTATGTTGGCAACGAGTTGAACTTCAATGGAAATCATTTGTCGCTTGATGAATCAGAGATGCGTTCAATCGCTGACACAATCGCCCAAATGATGGAGTGATTTTGTTATCGTCATGTATAATTGACCATCTGTATTAGTGCAGGTGGTCTTTTTTTTGTCAAGCAAAATAAATACGAATTTTATGATATATTGTTTTTTGTGCTATCCGTAACGAAAAAAAAGTGTATTTTTGCAGATTGAGTTATTGTACTTATTGTCTTAATAGTCACTTCTAAGATAGAGTGTGACCTTTTGTGTTATAGTTGTTTATGAATAGCCGTAATCTGTATATCATGAAGTTTGGAAAAAATCGTAAGTGGGCATTTCTTACTTTGTTTTTCTTGTTTTCATCGGTAGTGCAAGCGCAATGGGTGCCGACGATAATCACAACATTTGATCCTGTATCTCCAAGACAAGGTGTGGAAGGAACGTTTAGAACGAGTGTTGTGGATACTGCTTGTGTGACGTATTCTTGTTTAGGAAAGCCTTATTCAAATCCTAACAATGACGGAGGCGTTAAAGTTATAGATGATGAAATCACAGAAACAATTTACAAAAACGGTAAGTATTATGACTCAGTGATTACTTTGCGGTTGTATTTGCGGACTAATAGTCGTGTTGAGGATGTAGAAGTTGCTTGTGATTCTTTTGAATGGGTTGGGGATACGGTATTGTATAGTAGTACTACCTCTACGATCGTGAAGATGGTAGGTAAAAATGCTATGCAATGTGATAGTATTAGAACGTTGAATCTTACAATTGTCGAGTCGTCGAATAAGCTTATTGAGGAAAGCAAGTGTGATGAATATTATTGGCCGTTATCGGATAGTACCTATACAGAAAGTACAGAGACAAAGATAGTTACCGGAACTGATGGCGTCTGCAAAAAGTATAGTACGCTAAACCTTACGATTCGTCATAAGTCGCGTAGCGAGGGGTATGATCGTGGTTGCGATAGGTATTATTGGGATTGGAACGATAGTGTTTATACCGTTTCAACGACCGACTCGGTTGTGCATTCGGAGGCCAATGCCGAGAACTGTGATTCCTTGAGAGTGCTGCATCTGGATATATTCAGCACGGATACCATTCGGGACAATGTTGACACATGTGTGGATGAGTACTATGTATGGTCGTATAATGGTCAGAAATATTCCGGCAGTGCGCACGATACATTGAGTTTGATGAATAGGAATATGTGCGACTCATCAATGATTCTTAATTTGAGATTGCGCAATAATACGTCAAGTACGATTACCAAGACAGTGCCAGAACGTTTCTTGCCATTTGATTTTTTTGATACCACGTTTCATGGAGAGGTTACAAATTGCCGGATTGACTCTTTGAATGCGGCAGGGTGCGATAGCGTTGTGAGTTTTACGTTGCATGTATCGTGGAATGTTACGGGTTATACGGATTCCAATGTGTGTGACAACGAAGTGCCGTTTGTATGGTATGAATATTCGTTCGAGGATGCTTTCCCAGCAGATAGGGAAGACACTACCCTGCGTCATGTAATAATTGGGGGTGCCTCTACAGGAGCGGATAGTACTGTGGCACTGACGCTTCATATCCATCCATCGTACAACAATACAATCGATACGGGCATCTGCAAGCCAAGTCAATACACATTTAACGAGACTACCTATAAAAATGCAGGAACCTACGAGGATGAGGATAGAAAAAAAACCAAAGTGTATGATTGTGATAGTATTACTCACCTCAAACTCCGGATTTCGTCATCAACAATGAGTACAGTATATGACACTATCGTAGAGACCAGTTTGCCGTATAATTATAATGGTAAGATATGCAGAGATCTTAGCGGGTTTAGTAATACGGCAGTAAAAATCAAAAACGCTGCGGGTTGTGATAGTTTGATTCAGTACAATCTAAAAGTGATTCCCAATATCCGTGTGACTGTTGATTCCTCCATTTGTGAAAATAGTATTCCGTTTACATGGAACGGTAAAGTCTTTTCGGAACAGGGTGAGCAGACTCAGACGTTGTTTTCAACGGTGTCATACCACGATACGGTAGCAGATAGTATTGTCTTGATGCGTCTAAAAATCAAACAGAATACGTATAGTGTTAAGGATACTACGGTGGTGGAGAATGGATTGGGATTTACGTTCCACGGGCATCGGTTTGAGGATAGCATCTCTCATACAAAGGTGATTATAGCCAACGCAAATAATTGTGATAGTATCATTGATTATACGGTGAATGTCAGGTGGAATCAGCAGTTTCCAGTAGATACTTTTATTTGTGAGAATCTTTTCCCATTTACATGGAGAGGTGTTGAGTTTCAACAAAAAGGTACGTTGTATGATAGGCATACAGCGAGTGGAGGCGAAGACAGTGTCCTTGTGCTCAGGATGCATACGTACCCTGCGTATGACTATGTGATAGATAGTGCTGTTTGCAAGGGGACTGTAGTTCGTTTTGCTGCTCATGATTTTGATACATCAGTGTTTTGGTCAGATAGTTTGCATACTGCATCGTATAGTTGCGATAGTGTGGTTCGCCTAAGGCTTGTGGTTGATACACCTCGGTTTGACACAATCGAACAGTCGGTAGTGGAAAATCAGTTGCCATATACCTTTTTGTCAAGGACGTTCAGGCTGTCGGATTTCATGTTGGGCGATACTGTAGTAGAAGATGTGGTTGGCAGTCGTGCGGCAAAACCCTATTGCGACAGCAATGTGCATTACACGTTGGTGTTGCATCCCAATGTCCGAGCTACCGCGGATAGAGAGATTTGTTACTCTCAGTTGCCGTATGTGTGGAATAATGTGCGTTTTGTGGCTGATAGTCTCCGGCAAGACCCTGAATCCAGTTTTGCTACCCAGGCGGGGAGGATTGATACGATTGTGTTGCTTCATACAGCAGCAGGTGCTGATAGTTTGCTGACGATGCGTCTAACCGTTCATCCTGAATATGCGCAATACGACACATTAAACAGCTGTCTGGCGTCCAAAGATATTCCATTGGTTTGGCGGCACAAAAGTATCATGCCCCCAGAAGGATCTTTGCCTAAAGATTATGTAGGTGATTCAGTGTCGATGTATGGCTGCGATAGTATCATGCGGCTTAACCTAACTCCTCGCGCAAATACAGAAGGAGTCGTTCTTGAGAGTGTAGTTGAGAATAGCCTTCCATATAACTACCATGGCTATATTTTTGAGGACGATATTGTGGATTCGCTGATACACATCCAAAATATATATGGGTGTGATAGTGCTGTAACGTATTCATTGCGTATTCGGCGTAACGTCTTTGCCGATGCTTTCGACACAATCTGTTATAGTCAACTGCCGTTTGTATGGAACGGAAAGACATTTTATGCAGCTTCGTTGCCATCAGAATCTTTCCGGAGTGGCGATATTGCACAGCAAGTAAAGCTTATCGCATCGACTGATGCTGATAGTACATTGACAATGCATGTGCATGTGAATCCGACTTTTGATACCGTATTTTACGACACCATATGTGCCGATCAAACGTTTCACTTCAACGACACCACTTTCCAATTTTCATCGCCAACCACCGATAAAACCTTCCGTTATGATGATACGTTAAGGTCTTATTTAGGATGCGACAGTGTGTCGTCTATCTTGTTGCGTATTTACCGTTTGTATAATGATGAGTATTACGATACTGCGTATTATAGCACACAGGTGGATAAGGCGGCTATGTATGGCATTTATAGTCCAGTCAATCCGTATGTGTTTGGACCTTACGACTGTTTTGAAATTGGCGATTATTTTTATGGGACCAAGAGCATTCATCATTGCGATAGTTTGACCACAATGCACTTATGGGTCAACCAGGTTACATTTTTCGACACGTTGGTATGTAACAATCATGTGCCGTTTGAGTGGCACACAAATAGCTATCGTCAAACAATGGTTGACACCGTTGTCCTTGAGGGATCTCGTGGTGCTGACAGCCTATTGGTTTTAGATATCACAATCCTGGATACGTCGGCTATTTACGATCATCACGAGGTCTGTGATGTCTATACATGGGATAACGGTTTGACATATACCGTTTCCACAACGAAACCATACCGTATGTTTACCAATAGCGTTGGTTGTGATAGTGTGGTGCATCTGGATTTGGTGGTGTATTATTCAGTAGAGACAGGCGACCACTTGATAAAATGTAATTCACATACATGGGTCGATGGCCATACCTATACGAGTACTATCTATGGTCCGCAAAAATTGTTCAAGACCATACATGGATGCGATAGTTTGGTAACATTGGATTTGCATGTCCCATATTCCACATATCATGAGTATTCGGATTCTGTATGTTTGGGACATCGATACAATTTCCGAGGCAGATGGTTGACACGTGCTGGTACGTATTTCGATTCGTTATACACGATAGAGGGTTGCGACAGTATCACTGTGTTGCATTTGACGGAATTGCCCACACCGCTGATTGAGATTATGTCAACCAAGTATTGTGCCGACTCAACGTATGAACTTACGGTTTCAACGGATGTGGATTATTTCAAGTGGTCGTCAGTACCCGTTGACTCTTCGTTGTTGAATCAAGAGTTTAACAGTCGCATAAGAGTCAAGCCCAGTCAGCCTACAACGTATTACATGTATGCAGATTATGTTGAGTCTCCTCGTTGTCCAGCCAGTTCCTCAATTAGTTTTATGCCGTTGTCGCTGCCTAAGGCGGTAATACGTACTTCTCCAGAGTATCTGTCGTATGATAACTTATGGGTAGAGGCTTATGATATTGGTGAGCAATACGAGGTTCGCAATTGGTACATCAACGATTTTATGCAGAATGGGGAGCATAATAGTGTGTATCGTTATCTGGCTAATGAGTCGTTGGATTCGGTCAAGGTAATGCTGGAAGTTGACAACGGATTATGCAGAGATTCGGCTTATTCGGTTATACCGATGCGCAAACCTACGTTATATTTGCCTAATGCGTTTACACCATATCTGTCAACTAACAACGTGTTTATGGCAAAAGGTGTAGGTATCTTGGAATTTGAGATGTATATCTACAATCGTTCAGGTCAGTTGGTATTCAAGACAAGAGATATCAATCAAGGATGGGATGGCAAGCATAATGATGTGTTCTGTGCGCAGGGATCGTATATCTATACCATTCGATATCGAGATATTGCCAAGCCAGATTCCTATCAAGAGGTTACAGGTACTATAATGTTGTTAAGATAGGTTTATATATTGAAATCATAGATTTGTACATACTTACTTTGCTAATTTTGATAATCCTATGAATATTAGGCTCAAACATATTGATTTTCGGACTTTGTTTTCGCTGCTGCTGTTCGGATCGTTTGCTAATATTGTGATGTCGCAGACCGAACACATGTCTCAGACTACCGTTTTTTCTGGGGGAGCATATACCACTACAATTTATGATACTGCATGTGACTCAAGGTCTTTTAACGGCAAGACGTTTACCTCTTCTACGGGTGAACCATATAAATTTACCCGGAAATACGGATCAACGGGCAAAGACGAGCATGTAGTGTATAATGTAGTCATATACAAGACTTCAAGTAAAACCACTTCGATTGATGTATGCGATAGTTATACATGGAATTATACATCAGGTAAAAGTGAGACATATACTGTATCAGGCACGTATAACAAAACCTTAAAAGGGGCGATTAAAAATATTTGTGATAGTATCAAAACATTAGAGTTAACTATCCGAAAAAGTACTCAAAGTCAGTTTAATCCTGGTCCGCAGTGCGACGAGTACTATTGGCCAAACAACAACATGACCTATACGGAGAGTACAACGGATGTGGCGCATCTCTCCAATAGGGTGAATTGTGATAGTGCGGTAACCTTGTTGCTTGTCGTCAATTATTCTTCTTCCTACGAATATTCGCTGACGCAGTGCGACCAGTACACATGGCATGGTACTACCTATACACGGTCTGACAATCCGATTTATCATTCCACGAATGCGGTGGGCTGTGATTCTACCACGACATTGCATCTTAGAATCAACTATTCGACAAGTAGTTCGATAACAGAGAATGTCTGTGATAATTATACATGGAATCCGTTTGGTAGGACATATTCGGCATCAACCACTGATCAGGTGTCTTTGCAGAATGCTGTGGGGTGTGATAGTGTGATTACGCTAAATCTCACGGTTCGTCACAGCAGCTCAAAAACGGTGGGAGAGTCTATCGTACAAAACCAGCTGCCATATACCTACAACGGTTATACTTACACGGATCTTTCGGGAGCAAACAACCAGACGGTGATTGTCCCTAATTCCGTAGGATGTGATAGCATAATCACATACGGGCTAACAATTTATCCGAATGTTACGGCAGAAGCATGTTCCACAGTATGCCAAAATGTGCTCGAGTCGCAGTCTGGATTTCGTTGGAACGGTCAGACATTCCGTAGCGAGGGTCAGCAGAATGCTATTTTAGTGGCGCATACGGGTGCGGATAGTTTGTTGAAGATGACTGTCGTGATGGCTCCGAGTTATGCGATTTCAAGAGAAGAGGCGATATGCGATAACGAGACGTACGATTTTTATGGTACTATTTGCAAAAAAGCTCAGAAATATACCAAAAAATTCACTACCGTCAGCGGTTGTGATAGCATCATCACGCTGACGCTTAAAGTAAATCCCACTTATAATATTACGCAGCGGCCTACTATATGTAACAATAATCCGTATTCCTATTGTAATGGTATGTCGGCAGTTGAAGAAGGTCGTTATAGTTGTGTGTTGCCTTCTGTACACGGTTGTGATAGTAACGTGTTGGTTATTTTAAGTGTAAAAGACACTTCGGAGGGAGAGGCGTTTGATACCATTGTCCAGAATCAGTTGCCCAAGACTTATTATGATCAAGTGTTTACGGCAAAAGATGTGTATGGTACGGGAGATGGTTATAGAGTGGCACGCTATGCGAAAGGTAATATCAATCGATGCGATAGTGTTATCAAATACCATCTATTTGTTTACCGTAACGATACGGTTCGTGTTGACTCATCAATTTGCGCCACTGATTTGCCTTTCACATGGAACGGACAGCGTTTTACGAGTGTGGGTACCAAGGAATACAAGACGCGAAATATTCATGGGGCGGATAGTTTGGTAATCATGACGCTGCATACTATTCAGAATCCGACAAGAACTATTTACGATACTATATTGGAGAACTATCTGCCCGATACGATATATCAGGGAACACCGTATAAAAAAGTATTTAACGAT
Organism: Candidatus Colimorpha onthohippi; assembly: GCA_018064565.1. Classification (GTDB taxonomy): domain Bacteria; phylum Bacteroidota; class Bacteroidia; order Bacteroidales; family P3; genus Colimorpha; species Colimorpha onthohippi. The sequence continues at coordinate 19,069 of JAGHVA010000058.1, read as the reverse complement.
GAGGTTAAAAATTATCGTATTCAAATTGAGAACGAAGGTTGTGATAGCATTGTGATATACAATTTGGCTGTGAAACGTAACTCGTCAACAGTGATAGATACGCAGATTTGTTATAATCATTTTCCACTTGACTGGCATGGTTTCACGTTCAATAGTATAGGGCGTAATTTCCGTACGATTACGGCTTCGACGGGTGCGGATAGTGTATTGGTTTATAAGGTGGATACATTGCCTCATTATGATTATGTGTTGCCTGTTACAATATGTGAGAATGAGTCATATACATTTAATGGAGCTAAATTATCGACGGCCGGTACTTATAGAAATGAGGCGGTGACTGCGCGTTATGGTTGCGACAGCATTGTTACATTGAAGCTTACTGTTAATGCAGTAACGTATGGGGCTGAATATGATACAGTGGTTCAGAATCGCTTGAGCGATCAACATGGCAGTTGGTGGTATGGCTACTACTATGGGTATTATCACAATGGAATTTATTTTAGAGACGGGTCGTGCAATCTGGCATACCAGAACCCGAGTTATACTATCCCACATTGGGGAGAGGTGACAGACTATACGATAAAACTTAAAAATGTCAAAGGTTGCGACAGCTTGTTAAGTTATAACCTTCATGTATGGTGGAATCGGGACACAAATGTCTATGACACGGTTTGCGGTCAGGAGTTGCCTTATACATGGACTACTGCGGGTTATACTACTACGTTCAATGCAAATGCGTTTGGTGGTAACCCGAAGCAGGGAGGATCTTCGCAACGTATCAAAATCCTGACCACTCATGGAGCCGACAGTAATATTGTGTTCAATCTCTTTGTGCATCCAACATGGCATGTGGTAGAAGATAGTGTGGTATGTGAGAATAGGATGAAAGAGGATTATCAGTGGCATGACACCACTTTGCTTGCAAATAGTGTTGCTGTGGGAGTTCATCAGTATATTTCGGATTCTACGTCCCGTTTTGGTTGCGATAGTGTAAGAACGTTAAACCTTACGGTATATGGCAACAGCTCATCCACTATTTATGATACAATTGTGGAGAATCAAACCCTCGTGGAGGGATGTTATGTGTTTAATGGGGTTCCGTTCTGCGATAAAACCACAATTGTTGACTCTACCATCATCATCCGAAATGCGAAACGGTGTGATAGTGTGATTGTATATAATTTGTATGTTCATCCGAATGTAACAGGCTCAGACGACTCGGTTATCTGCGCAGATCAGTTGCCTTGGATTTGGAATAATGCTGAGTTTGTTAGCGATTCGCTGCCAGATGAGTTGCTGGAGGGTAAAAGTAAATCTGGTGTAATCGCTATGAAGGGAACCATCTTGGCGCATACGGGTGCGGATAGTGTGGTATCTATGTTGTTGACGGTCAATCCGACATACGATTATCATAGGTTTGATACTATTTGTGATGATACGGTGGCATTTTTCTTTGGTAATGTATATACGGAGACGGGTACCGATATTCGCCATATCAACTCTTCGCTACAGTGCGACAGCGTCTGGACATTCCATCTGCAAAAATATCCTACCTTTGAGTACGATAGGTATGATACCATATTTGAGAATCAGTGGTCTTATTTTGCTGGGCATGCCTATAATATTGATAGTACTTATGTTGATTCGCTGTTGAGCGTCCATCAGTGCGATAGTGTTTGGTATATGCATTTAGTGGTTAATAGGTTGGTTAATTTGGATAGTTCGGTATGTAACAACACTTTACCATTGGTCTGGAATCATGTCTCGTTTTTTGAGTCGTCGGTCGATAGTGTTTTACTGCGCACGTCGAATGGGTTGCGCGATAGTATGGTTATCATGACGGTTACAGTTCGAGACACCTCTTGGTCGAACGATGTGCAAGAGCATTGCGATACGTTTACTTGGCGTAACGACAGCACCTATCTGTTCTCAACTATCTCCGAGAGTGTACGATTGCGTAATGCTGTGAATTGTGATAGTGTGATTCATTTAAGATTAACTGTTAATCACGCTACACCTGCCACGCACCACCATAACGAGTGCAATACGTTTACGTGGCTGAATGGAGTTACGTATGATGCGTCTATATCTGGTCCTCAATATATGTTGCGAACAACAAAAGGATGCGATAGTTTGGTTACGCTCGACTTGAGTTTGTTCTACAATACATACGATGAGATATTGGATTCGATGTGCGAGGGAATGGGATATATTTTTAGAGGTCGAGGGTTGGCTTCAGGAGGCACTTATTATGATTCGTTACAGACGGTTCATGGGTGCGACAGCATCACGGTTCTGTTTTTGACAGAGTTGCCTTCGGCAAATAATGTGTTAGTCTCACATGCGAATTGTTCGGAGTTGTTCCATGAGATTTCATTATCTACGGATATGAAGTATTACAAGTGGTCAGCTACTCCAGAAGATCCATCTTTGGTAGGTCAGGAATTTGAAGACACGATTATTGTCTCGCCTAAGGTTACTACAACGTATGTCTTGTATTCTGACTATCGGTATGACGCTTTGTGTCCATCGTCCAAGAGTATCACACTCAATCCTATTGTGAATCCAAAAGCAATGCTGAAGACCACACCTGAGTATTTTTCGTACGACGACCTACTCTTGGAGGCAATGGATATGAACCCCAATGTATATGCTCGTTATTGGTATGTGGATGGTGTAATGCAAGGTGAAGTTGGTCCATCGCTGCGCTACACAGTCAATCCAGTATCTGATACAGTGTCGGTAGCATTGGAGGTCTATACAGACTATTGCCGTGATACGGCCTATGCCAAAATTCCGATTTTGAAACCTGTATTGTTTGTCCCCAATGCGTTTACGCCTGGCGAGTCGTCGAATAATAGATTCATGGTAAAAAGCAGTCAGATAGATGGCTTCGAGATGTTTATCTACAATCGCCGCGGTCAGTTGGTATTTCATACTACTGACATCAACGAAGGATGGGACGGTCGTTTTGACGGAGAAATCTGTCCTCAAGGAGCGTATGTCTATCGGTTGCATTACCAGACCAGTATTGTTACAAAAGCATGGCAGTATGAGACTGGCACAGTTCTGCTTATCAGGTAGTTAAATGGATTGTAGTGGTTAGATATGACAGTTAGCCATATTGATTAACAAACAAAGACGCGCATAATCATTATTTGTTATGCGCGTCTTTGTTTGTATCTAAAATACTCAGAGGTGTATAAGTGTTTTGTGGGGTTAAACGGCGTGTAGAGATTATTAGGGCAGAGAACCTGAAGAAAGCTGATGATTGGGTGGCGAGCGTTCAGTTTGCTATAGGTCGGTGTTTTTAGTTGGAGTTGTGCAATGACTCTTTCAGTGCGATTAGTTGCTGCTTTGCTTTTAGAAGCTGTTGTAGGGCAGCCTCAATATTCTGCGCACTACAAATGGCGCACTGGTTCTCATCGTTTGATTGTGTATCGGCTGTGGTGATGCCTTGCTTGTATCGAGAAGTTTCGTTTGACAATTGGGAGTCTGGCAAGTTAAAAAGGGTTGGTTCGTCTGCTGTGTATTTTGCGTCAGACTGAGTGCTCTGGTTAGACTGAATGTCTGAAATATTGGTATGTTTGGTGAATTTATTTTGCTTAATTTGTTCGCGTGCTCCTTCTAAGGTGTAGCCGCAGTCGCGGGTAAGGTATTTTATGTGTTGCAGCAATGCGATGTCTTCCTCCTTGTATTTCCGTGTGCCATGTGCGTTTTTGTATGGCTGCAGCATTGGGAATTCTTTTTCCCAATAGCGGAGCAGCGATGCATTTACGCCTAATCGTTCGGCTACTTCACTGATGGAATAATAGAGCTTCATACGTTAATAGATTGCAGGTGATTTGTGAAAATGGAGGTATTGGAACCAATAAGATGTGAGCCTTAGCGTTTAATAAGTGTAATAGCCCTGATTGTCAAGATATGAGCGCCGTTTTTCGTATTTCAAGTCTTTCAATGACGAGGCTTTGATATTGATCATAAAATTCCAACTTTTGTAGTATCCAAACGGGACCCAGTTAAACCGCATCTCCCAGCAGTGTAGGTCTCTGTAGATGTCAACAGAAGTGTAGGAGAGACCTTTGTTCGCAAAGTCATAGCCAGTTGAGAAAGCAAACTTCCATTTTTCGGTTAACGAGAAATTGCCAGATATTGAGAGTGTCTGTGTGATGTTTTCTTGGTAGTTGAGTTGTGAGGCTACGTAGCTGTTGACGTAGGTGAGCGAGTAGTTTACAGATAGATTCCATGGCACCGAGAAGTCAACGTATGTCCCCATCATTACAGCGGGGTTGAAACTATAGGGCGTCTGGAATATGGGATGTTGTATTTCGCCTTTGGGAGCCTCTTTGTGATCTGATTTCTGAAATGTCTGGTTGTTGAAAGAATAGGATATATTAGCGCTGTAGTTGCTGTTTTGTCGTTGGAATAACCGGTTGTCCGTCTCCCATAAGAATTTGTTATATTTCCGTCCATGTTGGTCTATGACGTAAGGAGAGTAGCTCCCGCTAAAGTTAAGCACAATACACTTGAAAAGGGTAGTACGGGCTGATATGCTGAGGTCGCTCCAATTTAGAGAGTCGCGAGCTAAGTCGTAACCAGCCGAAATATTGAGGTTTTCGAGTAATGTAATCTTGGTAGGAGCAAGTGTGGTGTCGCGAATCGAACCAACTTTCATCTCGAGGTTGTTACCAATAGCAAACCGGATTTGACCGCTACGACCATCTACAGGACCGCCATATAGGCTTTGCTCAAATATAGAGTATCTATGTTCGTATCCAGTACTATCCCGATAGCCTTTCCAATAGTGGAATGTCTTACCGAAATCTGGGTGTAGGTTAAAACTGATTGATGGGTTGATGACATGGCGAAAAGCCTTGATCCATCCTCGCTTAAAGTTGAAGATTCCGTATATGCGTGTGGATATTGACGATGAGAAAGAGGCGTCATGATTAGCTCTGAAGCCTTTGATGGTGTCGGTAATAACCATGCCAGTCAAGGTGTCGTATGTTTTTTCGATGCTGCGCCAATGCCACCTCTCGGTGATGTTGATGCTATTGGTCCAATTGAAGAATTTCAAAACCTTGATGGATGAGGATATTGGGATATTATGTTGCAGCCCGTAATTCATCTTATTGAATATGGCGGGGGTGAAAATCTCACTATCTTGAGCGTTAATATTATTTTCCGCAGCTAATGTGTAGGAGAGCGATATGTTTTCGTACCAGCGATAAGAGCCAGAGACGCTTTTTCGCCTCAATGGATAGAACGTGGTGGTATTTAATGATAAGCTTGGCAGTTTGATGTTCATTAGTCCTGTTTGGGCATTGAACGATTCGCGAGCAGACGCGGCTATATTGATATGGTTGCCAATCTTACCGGAGTAAGATATGCTTGATGTGGTGGTGCTGCTGAAGTAGTCGTTTCTGTTGGTGGTATTGCGGTTATAGTTTCGGCTTTGCAGGTTGACATCAGCGCTGAAGCGGCTGTAGGGGTTGGCTTTGGCATCTTGCTGGTGTTGCCAACTGATTTTGAAGTCGCTATAAGTATTGTAAGCGTTTGGGTCGCCTTTCAGACCTTCGATGGTATTGCCATAGCGCATGTCAAAATTGCCACGGTGTTTGTATCTGCGGTAATATTGGGACTTGGCCTCAAGTTCCCAACTTAGGTTGGTGTAAATTTCAGCCAATAGTGTTAGGTCGATATTGTCGTTGATGGCCCAATAGTAGCCTCCATCGTGCAAGTAGTAGCCACGACTATCCATCCAGCCGTAACTTGGTATGATGATACCTGATGAACGTCCGTGTGTGAGTGGAAAAAAAGCAAAGGGTAGAGCGATGGGTGTAGGCACGTCCTCAATAGTGAGGTAGGCGGGTCCAGATACCATTTTGTCGCCCATAATCATCTTGCTCTTGGTAAAATTCATAGAATAGTGCGGATGGGCATAATTGCATGTGGTGTATTTGCCACTTGAAAGATACATGATGCTGTCATTCATCTTCTTGACTTTGTCGCCATGCAGATAACCATCGCCCTCTTGCGTGATTACCGATGAGATGATGCCACGTTTGGTGTTGTAATTAAATCGGATTGTGTCGGCGATATATTCGGCATCAGCTTGTCTAAATACTGGCTTGCCAGCTGATGACGAGCCGTTGCTGTCAGAGAGACTCGCAGCAGTCATGGTCTGCATGTTGAAATCAACCGCAACCGAGTCGGCGGTCAGGTTCATGTCTTGGTAATGAATGTCTCCTTGGCGGAATAAATAGGCCTGCCGAGAATTGATATTGAGTGCTATGGAGTCGGCTGCCTTATAGTGAACAATATCTGTGATGGCGTTGGGCGAAAGCGGAATATCAAAGCTATCCAGATTGGCGGCAGGGGTGTTCGTGTTGGATTTAGGTGCCGAAATTACAGTGGCGGTTGATTTGGCATTGCTGTCGGCTGCCCCAGCCATTTTTATGCGATGGACATGCTTGCTGTTGCTCTTACGAGTGGGCACACTCGTTGCAGGATCTTGCGCACCGCACCACAAAGGCAATAGTAGATATGCAACCAAAATAATTAGGATATGTGGAAGCGGTTTGATAGTGGAAGGTGTTGAGTGTTGATAGAAATAATCGTATCCCAGTGCGGGATGGATATTTTACAATTTACAATCAAAAAAAGGTTGTATCTTTGCAAATTTAAGTGTGCAAAGATATGATTATTTGCGCAATTATCGAAAGAAAAAATCTTCTTATTGTCAATGAAACGATTAGCATTAATTATTTTGGTTGTATTAGTTGGGATGCAGCCGTTGTATGCGCAAAAAAGAGAACCGGGCAAGGTGAGAACTTTGGTGATAGACCCTGGACATGGGGGTGATAAACCAGGAGCGATTAGCGGTAAGATAGTTGAAAAAGACTTGGTTTTGGATGTGGCGCGCAAATTCGGTTCAATGGTGAAAGAGAATTTCCCAGACGTGAAGATTGTCTATACTCGTACGGGTGATGAAGACGTGACGTTGGCAAATCGTGCAATGGTTGCCAATCGAGCGAAAGCCGATTTGTTTGTTTCAATCCATGCCAATTCGCATCCCAAGGATGCTCCGAGCGGTGTGGAGACTTTTGTGATGGGACTTTCGCAAAGTAAGGCCAATATGGAGGTAGCCAAAAAGGAGAATGCAGATATCTTGTTGGAAAGCGGGTATAAGAGCAATTCGGACTATCAAGGCTTTGATCCCAACAGCCCAGAGAGTTATGTGATGTTTGCAATGTATCAGAATGCCTATTTATCCAAAAGTCTTGATTTCGCCAATTTTTTGCAAAAGCAATATAGTCAGAATACCAAAAGCATCAACCGAGGTGTAAAGCAGGCGGAGTTGTTTGTTATATACAAGACCGCTATGCCATCGGTGTTGACCGAGATAGGTTTTATCAGTAATCCGTCTGAAGAGGCCTTCTTGTGCACGGAGGAGGGCAAGAAAAAAATTGCCTTGTGTCTGTATAATGCATTTGCATTGTATAAGGCGCGCGAGGAGGGGTCGCAGCCCAAAATACTTCAGACAAGTAGCCCCATGACTACTATAACGGATTCCAAAGTGGTGGATGCTGACATCAAGACGGTAAAGGCAAACACTGCAAAACGAGAAGAACATCATGAGAATACGCCAGTATTGCCAGCACCGTCGGTGGCGGCAGACACGATTGCATCAAAGCCTGCGGTGGCGTTGAAAATTGAGTCGAAAGAATCAGAAAATAACCAACGAGGACAAACATTTGTAGTCTCGGTAGATGATAGTTTGAGCTATGTGAGTCCCGAAAATGTCATAGAAGCAGCGGTGGAGGATATAGTAGTTGAGCCGTCTGAAAAGGTACAAAAAAATGAGCCTTCAGTGCCAGAGCCAAAACTGGTTGTGCAAGCACCAGTTGCCCCCAAATCAACGGATGTCTCATCACATGTTGTGTTTAGAGTTCAGTTTTTGAGCGGTTTCAATAAGTTGCCTAAAGGCGATCGGCAGTTGAAAGGGCTGAACAACTACGATTTTTATATGCAGGGCAGACGCTATTGTTATGTATGGGGCAAAGCCAATAGTATTGAATCGGCGAAAGCGTTGTTAAGCGAGGTCAAAGCAAAAGGATTCAACGATGCTTTTGTGGTCGCCTTTTACAATGGCGAGAAGATAAGTATCGCAGAAGCTAAGGAACTTCTAAGGCAGTAGTGTGATATTTAATTGTGAAACAATTTAACATTTTGCATTGTGATAAAGGTATCTCATATTTCGAAACTCTATGGTGACCAGCGTGCCTTGGATGATGTGTCGTTTGAAATCAAATCTGGAGAGGTGGTGGGATTGTTGGGACCTAATGGTGCTGGCAAGTCAACGTTAATGAAGATAATCACTTGTTTTATTCCTCCCACAGCGGGTGATGTAAGTGTGTGTGGTGATGATATTTACACTGCGCCGTATAAGGTTCGACAGCATATAGGCTATCTTCCCGAGCATAATCCGTTATATTTGGATATGTATGTGCGTGAATTCTTGAAGTTTACCGCTGGTGTTTATCATTTGGACAATGTGAGAGACAGGGTCGGTCAAATGATAGAGAGGGTGGGTTTGACGCCAGAAGCTAATAAAAAGATAGGCGCTTTGTCTAAAGGTTTTCGCCAACGTGTTGGGCTGGCTGCGGCAATGCTTCACGACCCAGCGATATTGATTTTAGATGAGCCAACCACAGGTTTGGATCCGAATCAGTTGGAGGAGATACGTTCACTGATAAAGGACGCAGGTAAGGATAAGATCGTTTTGTTGTCAACGCATATTATGCAGGAGGTTGAGGCGATGTGCTCTCGAGCTATTATTATTAGCCATGGTCGTATCGTAAGTGATGACAATATCAGCGCATTTAGTGCGGGTGAGTTGACCCAGCGTTTTCATAATTTAACCAAATAGTTATTTACATTTAATACAGATAGTCATGACTCGTCAACAACTCATAGAATTGATAAAAGAGAGAAGGTCTTTTTTGTGTGTCGGATTAGATACCGACCTTAATAAAATTCCAGATCATTTGAAGTGTGAGCCAGATGCGGCTTTTTTGTTCAACAAGGCTATAATTGATGCTACAATCGATTATGCGGTAGCATATAAACCCAATCTGGCTTTTTACGAGAGTATGGGCATAGACGGGTTGCGACAGTTGAAATTGACGATGGACTATCTGCATAGTCTAAACAAGCCTGCGTTTACTATCGCTGACGCAAAGCGGGGCGATATCGGTAATACGTCAAAGCAGTACGCGAAGGCTTTCTTGGATCCAGAGGGAGATTTTGATTTTGATGCTATGACGATAGCTCCCTATATGGGGGAGGATAGTGTTACTCCTTTTACGTCGTACGAAGGGAAATGGGTGATACTGCTTGCTTTAACCTCGAATAAAGGTGCTTTTGATTTTCAGTATAGGGAGACTGATGGGGAGCGCCTATTTGAGTCGGTACTCAGAAAAAGTCAGGCATGGGGTAATACCGACAATATGATGTATGTGGTTGGTGCAACCAAGGCGGATCAGCTGGCGCAGGTAAGAACTATCGCGCCGCGTAGTTTTTTGTTGGTTCCAGGTATTGGTGCACAAGGTGGCAGTTTAGAGGATGTGTGTCGGTATGGTCTGATAGATGATTGTGGGCTATTGGTAAACTCATCGAGAGGTATCATATATGCTTCATCGGGTGAGGACTTTGCATTACGAGCAGGCGAGGAAGCTCAGAAGTTGCAGCAGCAGATGGCTGCATTTATGGGTGTGTGAAAATGAAAATATAATTGGGTAAATGTCAAATAATAACAGCAAGTATGAAATTTTATAAGGTAATGTTGGTGTTGACCTTTATAGGGTCTGGCTGCTCGCTGTTCGCATACATACTGATGGGACTGTTGATGCCAATGTTGAGTCAGTCGTATTTTGCGGGAGATATTCCTGTGGCGGATAACATGCGTGCGATGTATGAAATGCTGTTCAAGGTTCCGAGGGTGTTTTATATCTTGTCAGGAGTCTGTTATGGGTTGTCGCTTGTTGGTGCTGCGCTGATGTGGAATCAAAGAGTGTGGGGTTTCCATGCATATACAATAGCGCAAATTGTGATTTTAGCGTTGCCGGTAGTATATATGGGGAACAGTTTTTTTAATGTCGGTGATGCGATGATAACACTCCTGTTTGTGGCATATTATTATTGGGCGATGCGCAAATTATGGGCATTGCCAGATTCGAAAGAGGTAGAGTGAGTATCCCCGTCGTCTCCATTGTAACATACCATGCCCCCCACGGCACAAATACTTGTCTTGTAGCATTTGGCGGTTTCAAAGTCAATGTCGGCAAAGTTATCCATAGTTTAGTTAGGTGAGTGTTACACATAAAAAAAAGGCTGAACCCTAAGGATTCAGCCTATATTTTCAAAAGGATTGAGTTTACATTGCGTTCACTTGACGCATCAATTTTGACTTGAGGTTGGAAGCTTTGTTCTTATGGATAATCGAACGCTTGACCAACTTGTCAATGATGGAAACCATTTTGGGCAACTTCTCAGTAGCAACAGTTTTGTCTTCTAAAGCGCGAAAATCACGCAAAGCGTTGCGCATGGTCTTGGCGTAGTAACGGTTCTCAACTCTTCTCTTCTCCGTTGAACGGATTCTTTTTTTTGCAGACGTGTGGTGTGCCATAATTGTTAATACGATTTTTTGTTCTATTAGTACTCCGAGCGGGATTCGAACCCGCGATTTTAAGAATGAAAATCTTACGTCCTGGGCCAGCTAGACGATCGGAGCGGACTCACTTCTTGCGACATACCATGTCTCAAAAGCGGGTGCAAAAGTACAACCTTTTTTGAAATTGACAAAATTTTTTCACCTTATATTGTGAATTTCTTTTATGCGTAGGTCGCCCATTTTTAATTATCTGCTTGAAATCTAAAGCCTAAACGTTTTGCTGTGATTATGCTTTTTTTGTCAAGGTCGTTGCGAATCTCGCCTACAGGGATAACCTTAATTTCATCAAAAGGAGGCGTCAGTAAGTCAAAATTGGTAGTGTATTCGATAGCTGATTCGATGATGCTTTGGATAGCATCCTGATTAAGTACGGAGGTATTAAAATTGTTATAAAGCATACCTAATTCGCGTTTTCCCTCGATGAAGTAATGCTGGTCTTTGTTGATGAATATCCTGCCGATGAGGTACCCCAAGTCGTTGTCTCGCTGATATTTGAAAGAGTCGGCCAAGAAATTGTAGATATGGATGATTCCGCAATATGATCGGGTGGTGTCTTCACGTATGTACTGAGTGCGCATCAAATCATGGTTGCGAGGTATCTCAAACACATTTGTGTGCATGAGAAATACCAATATATCGCCTGCAAATTGGACTTCAAATTCAAAATCGCCACGGTCTGAGAATTTGAAATTTACAACATGACTGCTACTCTGATTTTCAGATTCAAACAGCGATATAATTTCTGCGGTGGTGTCATGAAATTGTTTGAAGGCCTGTAGCGTGTTGCTATATACAAGTTGTTTCAATTGGCTTTTTTCAAAAACAAGTTTTTTGAGAGATTCGTTTAAGTCCATACTGTTTAATTGTTGTTAGTTTGCTAAATAGACAAGTTGAATCTGCATTAGAATGCGTGTGCAAAGTTACAATTTTTATTTCATCTAATGTATAGCGTGAGTGCGTTTCGTTGATATGTTGCAATTATTTTGTATCTTTGCATCGTCAAAATTGTTTAGTATTGTGAATGAGAACTCAAATTACGGATATTCGCTAAGGTCGTTGTTTTTGATGCTGATTGTAGGCATCATTTTGGGTTGGATATTGGGCCCTAAGATTTTCAGTAGGAGCCATTCCTCCATGGCATCAGGGTCGATAGGGGCTAAAGTGGAAAGTATGATCGACTTGGTGTGTGATGAGTATGTGGATGCCAAGACGCGAGATTCGCTTGCAGAAGATGTGTTGGGTATGATGATGTCGGGGTTAGACCCCCATTGTCATTATTTCTCCAAAGAGGAGATAAGGCGTCAAAGTGAGGAAATCCAGGGTGAGTTTGGTGGCATTGGTGCTATGTTGCGTAAGTATGGTGATACGGTGTGCATTGTGCATGCCATGCCTGATGGTCCTGCGGCAGCAGCCGGACTTAGAGTGGGCGACCGTATCGTTACAGTGAATGAGGATACCGTTTCGGGAGTTAGCATGCGTATCGAAGATGTAATCAGCCGTATTCGAGGAGCCAATCGCACTCGGGTCTCCTTGGGAATATTGCGTCAGGGGCAGAAAAAAATGGAGACCGTGATGTTGAAGCGATCCATGATCCCTACTCATAGTATTTTATATTATGGTATGCTTGGTAGCAAGACGGGATATATCAATCTAAGTCGATTTTCTGAAACTACCTATGCAGAGTTCTCTGAAGCGATGGAGGAGCTGCGGTCGGCGGGAATGCAAAAACTTGTATTGGATTTACGTTCCAATGGTGGTGGTGTGCTTGAAATGGCAGTTGAAATATGCAATGAGTTTCTTAAAAAAGGCGATCTTATTGTTTACGCAGAGGGGGCGCACCAGCGCAGAAATGAATTTAGGGCAGATGGTAAGGGCAAGTATCAGTCAGTTGAGTTGGTAGTGTTGGTGGATGAGTTTTCGGCCAGTGCCAGTGAGGTGGTCAGTGGTGCTGTGCAGGATAACGATCGTGGAGTTATCTATGGCCGCAGAACATTCGGTAAGGGGTTGGTACAAAGGCAGTTCGACTTTCAGGATGGTTCGGCGGTGTGGCTCACAGTAGCTCGTTATTACACCCCATCGGGACGTTGCATACAGCGACCATACAACAAAGGAACAGATGAGTACTATACAGATTTTTTGAACCAGTTGCTTGAGGAGAACTCAGCTGACTCTGCTGTTATGAGACTTACTGATACCACGCGTTATTACACTCAAAAGGGGCGCATAGTGTATGGCGGAGGTGGAATTTATCCTGATCGTTTGTTGCCGTATCCAAAAGATAGTGTAATCGGGTGTTGTAACCAGTTGGTTAACAGCGGTGTGATAGATAGTGCGGCATATTGTTATGCAGCATCGTGCTATCCTCAATTGGTTAAGCAGTATGTAAATCTCAATAGTTTTGCCAATCGTTTTCGTACGCCAGACGATATGGTCGATAAGCTATTGGCGTCTGGCGCAAGTAGGGGAGTTTGTGTTAAATTGAGTTACCCAGACTTGGGGAAATTTAGGTCAAGGGTAGAAACAATGTTCAAAGCGTGTGTAGCAGAGTATCTTTATGGAGTGGAGGGGTATTACAAGGTGAATGTAACTATTGACAAATCTCTTCAATCGGTTTTGACTGAAATAAAGTAATAACATAATGTTAAGGATTGAAATGAAACGTATTGTATTTGTATTGACATTCTTTGTCGCCATTGGATATGTATGTGCGCAACAAGCTACATTACAAGGTGTTGTCAGTGGTTTGCCAAGTGGAACAAAAATGTATCTTCGTCAGGTTCAGGGAAACAAATTTATTAAGACCGACTCGGTTACCATTACCGAAAACGGCCGTTATTTGATGCCTGTCAATGTGAGTTCTGCAACTTTCTTTGTCATGAATTTCTCGATAGACCGTTGTCCAGATGTGCATGTGTTTTTGTTGCCTAACGAGTCGGTTACTTTGAACATGCGGTATTCTGCCATGTATGGGCACCTGAGAATTACAAAGACAGAAGGTTCTCGCAATATGGAAGAGTATAGGCGTTTCAACAACCTGATCCCAAGTGGGCAGGATGAGGCTTCGCAGTGGAATCTCCGTACCAATGTGGAAGAGATTATCACAGAGTTCAGCGATTGTATTATGAGTGCTTTTTTGGTTACCTTTTTTGAAGAGCAGTTCAATGAGTATGGCGGCTTGTACAAGTTGGTCCGTGATAGGCTGTATGACAGGTATGCTGACAATGAGTTTGTGCGCCATATAGACGGCAAACTCAAGACTTCGGTAGTAGCGGGTATGGATGCTCCTGATATTGCTATGAAAGATATGACGGGAAAGATTCGTAAGTTGAGCGATTTGCGTGGCAAGATTGTGCTATTGGATTTTTGGGCTTCATGGTGTGGTCCTTGCCGAAAGGAAAATCCTAATGTTGTCAGCTTATATAAGAAATATCATGCGCAAGGTTTTGATATCTACAGCGTCTCGCTTGATAAAAGCAAAGATGCCTGGGCTAAGGCGATAGCAGAGGATGGATTGGAGTGGGAGAATCATGTGAGCGATTTGAGTGGCTGGTCCTCAACGGGCGGTAAGACCTACGGGATTTCGTCGGTGCCGAGCACGGTTTTGATAGGCAAGGATGGTAAGATTATTGCACGCAACCTCCGTGGTGGCGAACTGGCTGCCAAACTCAAGGAATTGTTTGGAAACTAAGAGTATATGTCAACTAAAGCATTGGGCGGCGATAGGTTGTTCAAGCTTATAGTTGTGTAATAACAATAATGAAAAATGATAACAACTACACAAATAGAGATGGCGTTAAGCCATGTGGATGATCCTGATTTGGGACAGAGTCTCACATCGTTGGGAATGATTGAGAATATCGCGGTAGAAGGGCTAAAGGTGTCGTTTGATTTGGTGTTGACCACACCTGCTTGCCCGATGAAAAAACACATGAGCGATGCTTGTGTCGAGGCAATTCATGAATATGTTGATCGTAATGCTGAGGTGTCAATCAATCTTACATCACGTCAGCCGCAGCAGGCTAACCCTCGCGACCTCTTCCCTGGTATCAAAAATACGATTTTAGTGGCGTCTGGCAAAGGTGGTGTGGGTAAAAGTACGGTAGCTGTAAATCTTGCGGTATCGTTGGCAAAGACAGGTGCTCGAGTAGCATTAGTAGATGCAGATATTTATGGGCCATCAATTCCTATCATGTTCGATGTGTCAAGTCAAGATGTGTATGGAGAGGAACATGATGGTAAAACCTATATGATGCCTATTGAGAAATATGGAATCAAACTGATGAGTGTAGGTTTTTTGGTTGATCCAGACAAAGCAATTGTGTGGAGGGGGCCGATGGCAAGCAATGCGTTGAAGCAGATTGTCACGGAGACATGGTGGGAAGAGATAGATTATTTGGTAGTAGATATGCCTCCTGGAACGGGTGATATTCAACTTACGATTGCTCAAACGTTGCCAGTGTCGGGTGCTATAATAGTCAGCACTCCGCAGCAGGTTGCTTTGGCGGATGTAGTTAGGGGTGTAGAGATGTTTAGAAATGAGAATATTAACATCCCAGTGTTGGGTTTTGTGGAGAATATGGCATATTTTACGCCAGCTGAGTTGCCAAACAACAAATACTATATCTTTGGTAATGGAGGTTGCCGTAAGTTGGCGGAGAAGATGGGTATAGAACTGCTGGGTGAGATTCCGCTGGTGCAAAGTATCGCTGAGAGTGGAGACAGCGGTAAACCCGTGTCGCTTTGGAGCGATGAATCTACCCCCGAGAGTGATGCTTTTATGCAGTTGGCAGAGAATACCATACGTGCTATATGTAGGGTTAAGGCAGAATAGTAAAATGGAAAAAAATAACTGAATAATACGTTGGGTATGACAGATCAAGAAAAAAACACAGTTGAGCAAAAGGTGAAAAACGCGTTAGAGCAAATCCGACCATATCTGATGCAAGATGGCGGTGATGTGGAGTATGTGGATATGACTAACGAAGGAGTTGTGATGGTTCGTCTAAAAGGCCACTGCGGGTCTTGTCCACATGCGATGCAGACACTCAAGCAAGGGATAGAGTCTGCCATCAAGAAGGCTATCCCTGAAGTGAAATGTGTAGAACGGGTGTAGTGTCTTAATTTTGACATTTAGTTTTAAGGGTAAGATGATTTACACAAAAACGGGAGACAAAGGCGATACGTCGTTGGTTGGGGGTGCTCGAGTCCGCAAAAATGATATACGTGTTGAAGCTTATGGCACAGTGGACGAGTTGAATGCTCAAATATCGTTGTTGGGGGAATATATTAAACCAATATCAGTGGCTATATACGAGGATCTCAAATATGTGCAGCGGGTGCTGTTTGATATTCAGACATTGTTGGCTACAGAGGATGAGGTTTTGTGTAGCCGATTCCCGCAGATCGGAGTGGCACAGGTTGGTTATATTGAACGCAAAATTGATGAGATGACCAGTCTATTGCCTCCGTTGGAGAGTTTTGTGTTGCCAGGAGGTAGTGTGGCATCGGCGCAAGGTCATGTGGCAAGATGTGTGTGTCGTAGAGCCGAGCGCAGGATTGTCTCGTTGTCAGAGTGTGCGGTGGTCAGCGATGGAGTATTGATATTCATCAATCGGCTGTCTGATTATCTGTTTATGCTATCGCGCCGAGTTTTGCAGTTGGAGAAAATCGAGGAGCATTGTGTCAAGGTTGGGCAATAGTATGTTGGCAGCGAAAAATAAATATTAGTGTTGGATATATAAAAACAATTTATTACTTTTGCACGCCAATTTGAGTCTTATCCCACAGTAGATAAGTGTTTTTTATAGTATCGCTTACACTATGGTGTTTTTTTTACTGGATAATATTTATTATTTGAATTATGTATATCACGTTAGATTTGGCATCAAGATTAGAAGATGCGCCTTGGCCTGCCACCAAAGCTGAACTGATTGACTATGCGCAGCGGACAGGTGTTCCGCTGGAACTGATTGAGAATCTTCAGGAGATAGAAGATGAAGATGAGGTATATACAAGCATAGTGGATATCTGGCCCGATTGTCCATCGGTGGATGATTTGGGTTTAGATGACGATGACGACTGATGAAAATCAGTTTTGTCGGCTCGGGCAATGTAGCCACCCATTTGGCATTGGCATTCAGTGCATCGGGGCACTCAATTGTGCAGATATGCTCCCCAAATATCGAGCATGCTGCACAATTGTCGTCTGTTGTTGGGGCTGATTCTCTGCAAAAAGTGTCAAGCCTTGGGGATGTTGATGTGTGTATCTTGGCTGTGAGTGATGATGTGATTCCCAGTGTGGTGGGCGAGTTGCGTCCTGGTTGTGCTCGGTTGTTGTTGCACACATCTGGTTGTGCTCCTATAGAGGTGCTGCGCGGAGTTTGCGATTTGTATGGGGTGTTGTGGGCTCCACAAACATTCGTTCGTGGGGTGGCTATGGATTATAGCCAGTTGCCGTTTTGTATTGAAGGATGCAGCGAGGAGGCAGTTGGGCTAATCCAGCAATTGGCAATGTCGGTGTCGCGTTATTGTTATTGCTTGGATGGTGCACAGCGTAGTTGGGCGCATTTGTGTAGCGTGTTGGTGAACAATTTTGTCAATGCGCTGAATGCTTCCGCTCAATCGCTGCTGCAAAGCAAAGGCATTCCGTTTGAATTGCTGTATCCTATTATCAAGACTACGATGGAGAAGGCAATGTGTGATAATGTGTGGTTGCAGCAAACTGGTCCAGCGGTGCGCGGTGATGTAGCTACCATGAGCCGCCATCGGGGAATGCTGGATGGAGACGAACAGTTGCAATCGGTTTATGATGCAATATCTGATTGGATTGTTATGAATAAGCATAAATCAAAAACGGTGCCATGTTCGTAGATACCCACACACATATCTATTGTGAGGAATTCGACCAGTGTCGAGATGCTGTGATTAGCAGGGCTTTTCAGGCTGGTGTAAATAGGTTGTTGTTGCCAGCAATAGATGGAGATACTTATCAGCGGCAGTGGGATTTGGCGGTGGCATATCCCGACACTATGTATCAGATGATGGGGTTGCATCCCACATCAGTGAGCGATGATTATGAGAGTCAGTTGTCATTGGCGCATGATTGGCTGTACAATAATCCAGATAGTTATGTGGGGGTTGGTGAGATAGGTCTTGACTTCTATTGGGACACATCCTATCGTGATCAGCAGATGTCGGCTTTGCGACACCAGTTGCGGTGGGCAGATGAATTGAATAAACCAGTCGCCTTACACGTTCGGAATGCGTATGGTGAGTTGTTCGACCTATTGGATGACATCAACAAGCCTGTGTGGAAAGGAGTCCTTCACTGTTTTGGTGGAACTTTGGATCAAGCACAGGTGGCGTTGGAAATGGGTTTTTGTCTTGGTATTGGAGGTGTGCTGACTTACAAGAAGTCGCTGTTGCCAGATATAGTTAAAAAAATCCCATTAAGTGGCATTGTTTTAGAGACAGATGCACCCTATTTGGCACCTGTACCGCATCGCGGAAAGCAGAACGAACCATCGTTTCTGCCCGACGTGGCGCGATGTCTGGCTGGAATCAAGGATATTACGTTGGAAGAAGTGGCTCGGCAGACAACAGAAAATGCCATGGAATTGTTCCACTTGGTGTGATATTGAAAATAAGATGTATATTTGCACATGGATTGTAGCGCAGAGTTGCTGCGGTTTGTTTTATAAATCATAGGACTAAATATGAATTTTTTTACGCTGATAATAGGCGCCATCTTTGTCAATAATGTCGTTTTGGCGCAATTTTTGGGCATCTGTCCGTTTTTGGGGGTATCCAAAAATGTAAAGAGTTCGATCGGCATGGGAGCAGCGGTATTGTTTGTGATGCTGTTGGCTACGTTTGTTACCTACCTATTGTACTATTATGTGCTGTTACCATTGAATTTGGCCTATCTGCAGACAATAGCTTATATATTGGTGATTGCAGGTCTGGTGCAGATGGTTGAGATTGTGCTGAAAAAAATTGCTCCGTCGATGTATCAGACATTGGGGGTATTCTTGCCGTTAATCACGACCAATTGCGCTGTGTTGGGCGTGGCGTTGCTGGTGGTTCAGAAAGGAATGACACTGACGGAGAGTGTAATCTATTCGGTGAGCATCGCCATCGGTTTTACGTTGGCATTGGTTATATTTGCAGGTCTGCGTGAGCAGATGGAACTTACGGGTGTCCCCAAAGGTATGGAGGGGGTGCCTATCGCATTGGTTACAGCGGGTATTTTAGCTATGGCGTTTATGGGATTCAATGGGTTGTGCTAATTTGGTATGTAGGTTGAGCGTTTTGTCGGTGATGAGTGAGTTAGAC
>JAGHVA010000141.1 GCA_018064565.1 Candidatus Colimorpha onthohippi | reverse complement strand
ATAATGCACTAATTAACACAGCGAAAGCAAATGCTACAAAGGTCTTTTTCATAAGTTTTATTTTATTTTTTTCGATTATATGAATATTTTAGACTATTTTTGCAGTTGCAAAAGTAACAAATTTTAATGGTATGAGAATAAAAAAAATATATTTTGCAATCTTTTTTTGCGCAATAGCACTGTGCTCATGCGCACAACAAACTGACAATCAAGCAATGAATACACAGGAAACCAAAACAGCAAAAGGTGATGCACGCACACGGGTAGCCATAGAGACCGACTATGGAGTGATGATCGCAGAATTATATAATGAGACGCCTCAACACAAAAAGAACTTTCTGAAATTGGTTCGGGAAGGGTTTTATGATGGTTTGCTGTTTCATCGCGTCATCAAAGACTTCATGATACAAGGAGGAGACCCTAACTCCAAGAACGCACCTGCAGGCATGCCATTAGGTAGCGGGAATTTAGGATATACCATACCAGCAGAATTTCGCAACGATCTATACCACCGCAGAGGTGCTTTAGCTGCTGCGCGCCAGGGAGACCAAGTAAACCCACAAAAAGCCTCATCTGCAACCCAATTCTATATTGTGCAAGGCAACAAATGGGACGACCAGGGGTTTATGGCTCTCCAACAGCGTATGGGGAAGATACTTACCGAGGAGCAAAAAGAAGTGTATCGTACCGAGGGTGGAACACCATTTCTTGATGGCGACTACACTGTATTTGGCCAAGTCGTAGAAGGTTTAGAAATCATTGATACCATTGCCAACGTGCAAAAAGATCGGATGGACAGACCCCTCAAAGACATCAAAATGAAAATCACCGTTATCGAATAGCAAAAATGAAAACGAGAATAAACGAACTAATAGCCGACATACAGGCCACAAGAATTGAGGATTTCAAAGATAAAGCCGCAGAAACCGAGGCGTTTCGCATACGCTTTTTAGGTAAAAAAGGAGTCATAAACGAATTGTTTGAGCAGTTCAAGACAATACCCAACAACGAAAAGAAAGAGATGGGGCAACTGCTTAACCAGCTGAAAGTAGCTGCCCAAAATAAGATTGAGGAATTCAAGGTATATGTTGAGCAGCAAGAAGATTTGCAGCATGCGCACTTGCACGACTTAACCCGCCCTGCCGACTTTGAGACATTAGGGACACGCCACCCGCTTTCGGTGATGATGAACCAGATTACAGACATCTTCTCTCGTATTGGTTTTACTGTAGCAGAGTCAGTGGAAGTTGAAGACGATTGGCATCTTTTCTCAGCTCTGAACTTTCCACCTGACCACCCTGCGAGAGATATGCAAGATACGTTTTTCGTAAGCAAAGATGAAGGTCGGCAACAGGTAGCACTTCGCACACACACATCATCAGTACAAGTAAGGGTAATGGAGCATGCCACTCCTCCCATCCGAATTATTGCGCCAGGACGTGTGTACCGCAACGAAGCCATTTCTGCACGCGCTCATTGTATCTTTCATCAGGTAGAAGCCTTGTATGTTGACAAAAAAGTAACCTTCGCCGATTTGAAACAAACGCTCTTGTACTTTGCCAAAGAGATGTTTGGCGAACAGACACAAATAAGGCTCCGCCCATCATATTTCCCATTCACTGAGCCAAGTGCAGAGATGGACATCTCATGCAACATCTGTGGTGGCAAGGGGTGCAATATCTGCAAAGGCACTGGATGGCTTGAGATTTTAGGCTGCGGGATGGTTGATCCCAACGTACTTAGATCGTGCGGTATAGACCCTGACCAATATAGTGGATTTGCGTTAGGTATGGGTGTAGAACGCATGACCATGCTCAAGTACCAAATTAGAGACCTGCGGCTCTATTTTGAGAACGACCTCCGTTTCTTACGCCAGTTTGACGGAATTATATAGACTTATACAGACACAAACATACGGTCGGATTTTCTCCGTCTATCGATTGAGAAAATCCGATTGTATTATTTTTTACAGCACCACAACATGGCAATAATAGCGCTCAACAACATGCGTTTTTACGCTCATCACGGTTGCTTTGAGGAGGAGCAAGCCATCGGCACTTGGTTTGAAGTATCGCTACGCATCAAAGCAGACACCACAAAAGCAGAGACAAGCGACCAAGTGGGTGACACTGTCAATTATGCCGATATATACACCTTGATTCAAAATGAGATGAGACATCCATCGCACCTATTAGAACACGTGGCGCGACGAATGATAAACACACTCAAGAGCCACTACCCCACCATTGAGCAAATATGGGTATGCGTGGCAAAACTGAACCCTCCTTTAGGAGGAGAAGTCGGAAGTTCGGCAGTTGAATTAGATTGGAACCGTTAACGGGACGGCCAGTCATGGTCGCAAAAACTATACAAGTCTAACACACCTTGTATGTTGTATGCAACGATAACATGATCAACCAATTTGATATCCATCACCTTGGACGCTTCCATTATTTTTTTGGTAATATCCATATCCTGAACGCTTGGTTTCACCACTCCAGAAGGGTGATTGTGCGCCACAGCAAAACAAGTTGCGTTATGATTCAATGCAAGTTGAAATATTTTGCGCACGTCCACATTCACGCTGGTAATACCGCCTATGCCTATGGGACACTTATGGATTAGCTGTAGATGATTGTTCATTAACAATATCCAGAATTGCTCATGATTCAAACCTGCGATGTCAGGGGATATCAACGATGCTATATCCGAACTGCTGCGTAAATTTACAATCTCTTTACGCAATTTCTCAGCCCTTAGCCGCTCGCCAAGCTCAAGAGCAGCCATTATCGTAACGGACTTAGCAGGACCAATACCACGTTTTTTACACAATCCAGACCACCCCAAGTTCGTAAATCGTTCAAGACTATTACCCTCATCTTCAAGCAACTTACGCGACATCTCTACAACATCATGACCTCTTGGAGCTGAATTTAACAAGATTGCCAATAACTCAGCGTTAGACAACACCTTTGTTCCCTTATCCATCAATTTCTCCCTTGGCCGATCATTTCTATCCCAATCACGAACAGACATATCTCTTATCTAAAGTTAAAACAAAACACCCTATATTTAGAAACGACCATGCGCACCACCGCCGCCAAATGAGCCACCGCCAAATCCTGAGAAGCCACCACCTCCAAATGAGCCTCCACCAAATGTGCCACTGCCTCCCATAAACGGACCGCCTACATACGATCCCTTTCCGCTCACAGCACCTGGATGCTTTTTGCTATAGCGTGACAACAAGGCTATTAACAATACCAGCACCAAAAGAGAGATGCCCGCAGCCATTAAACCTTCTCTTAGTCCGTCCTTTTTGTACTGCGCATACGAGTACTCGCCAGCAGCCACAGGAAAAATCACGTCCAACGCTCTGTTGATAGCATCACCATAGTCGTTGTTTGCCAACTCATCTATCATCTTGTCATCGATAATAGTCTGGCAAAACAAATCAGGAAAAGCCCCCTCCAGTCCATAACCCGTCAGAATTGCGACTTCGCCATTCGGCTCCTCTTTGGTCTTCGACTTGATAACGATAAGCATTCCATTGTTATGCTGTTTCTGACCAATTCCCCACGATTCCGCCACCCTCTGACCATACGACATGATATCCTCACCATTAAGCGTTGGGGTGATGAGCACCGCAATCTGATTGGATGTAGTATCCGCAAAAGCCGACAACCTATGTTCTATCGCTGCTGCCTCATGCTTAGATAGTTGATGAGACAAATCCACAACATACGAACGAGGACTTGTAGGGACATCCTGCGCCCATACCGCAAACATAGCGATTGCCAGAAAGAATGCGAACGAAAGACAACGCCTCATAACAACATTAAATTATGAGATTATTCAAACGAGACCTCTGGAACCGCTGCTGCATCACCCTGATTGGCATGAGCAGAACTGGCTGCTGTGAAATATCCTTTAGGGGTGAACCCACCTATAGCAGCTATAACACTGCTCGGGAAACGACGTATGGATGTATTGTACGACTTGACAACCTCATTAAATTTATTCCGTTCTACCGCTATCCTATTTTCCGTACCTTCAAGTTGCGTTTGAAGATCTCTGAATGCCTGAGTAGCAGTAAGCTGTGGATATTGTTCGACCGTTACAGAGATGGCGCGAGAAAGAGCAGCACCGACATTGTCATGTGCGTTCTGATAAGCAGCCACATCTGACTCAGAAAGTTTTGATTGATCTATCGACAATGCCGATGCCTGATTGCGAGCTTGTACAACCTCGGTAAATGTTGACTTCTCAAAATTGGCAGCACCCTTGACTGTACTGACCAAATTAGGTATTAGATCCAACCGACGCTGACACACATTTTCCACCTGACTCCAAGCTGAAGATACCGCCTCATCGGCCGCTACTAACCTGTTGTTGATAGAGATACCCCAAATGACAAGCACGGCGACAACCGCCAACACAACGATAAGTATTTTTTTCATTTTCAAAACATTTTTTATGTACCATAAGAACGCAAAATCAGTGATGTTATTGCAAAATATTTTTTTTGACAATTATTTGTTCATTTCGATATTAAGTTGTATCTTTGCAGAACATTTTTAGTGTTTAGATAAAACGCTGAAACATTAAACGTCAACATTTTATCTACACAAAAAAGTAAAAACATTGAACAAATCAAACAAAAAAAATACTACAGTTATGGGTATCAATGCAAACAAAAAAGTCAAGAGAAGAAAAGTAAGAGTGTCTGGAAACAAGAACTCTACGAACAACTGGGGTTTGAATGCCGCTGGTTGGAATGCTGTTCATAAAGCTATCATCAATGCTGAATAGTCTTGACTGAAAACAACAAAAAAAGGTCTCGATGGCTGAGCAGCCTATCGAGACTTTTTTTATCCGATTTACCTTGCTAAAAAGCAGGCGGAGCACAACAACAGACACCTATTTTCCGTTATATTTAGTACAACCAGTAGTCGACTGGTTGTAATTCACTCAGCGGCATGTTATGAGCATAACACACAAACCGAATAATCACCCAAAAAACTACACCATGAAACAGATATTCGTTCTATTCGTAATGGCGGTGGCGCTATTGTTGCCCTTGCACAGCCAAGCGCAGTTGAGTGATTTGGCCGACAGGGCATACACCACAGTAACCATCGGTGCCAACAGTTACATCAACGATGCCAACGCACCGTTCAAATACATGGGATACGAAGGTGAGATAGGATTGGGGTTGAATCTGTTTGACAACGTGGGTGCACGCATCCAAGGTATGTTCTTGCACAATGCCAACACAGAAGAAATCAAAAGCAACTACCTATCCTTTCATGCAGATTTGACATTTGACGTGCTCAACCTACTTGCAGGGAAAGACCCCATGCGGAAGCACGGGTTGAAATTCATTATCGGAATGGGGTACGTACAACGGCAGCCTAACTATTTGGAAGTAGCCGACAATGAAGTTACGTTAATACCCGGGTTCAGTTACACATATCCTATCCTCAATGGGATTTATTTTACTGCTGAAGCCAAAAGCTACCTTTTTTTACCCAAATTTGACTTTAATAAAATGTCATCAGCCTTGGTGATTGTATCGGCTGGAATCCAACATCGTTTCAACGACAATCCCTATCGGAATGGAGTTGGCGGCGGTGCCGACAAAGTACATGAAAATTGGTTTGCACAAATAGGAGGAGGTATCAATTCATTAAGTTACATAGGTCTTCAATCATCTGACCGCACCCGACTCATGAAACCTGCTATAGAACTCATGGTAGGTAAGTATCTATCTCCTGTTATGGGTATGCGGTTAGGTGTGTTGGGAATAAGCGCTGCAACCCATGTCAGTTCGTTTAACATAGCCAGTGTTCACGGCGACATCCTATTCAATATCAAAAACATGGTATATCCTCGACAAAACAGACCCTTCAACTTGTCGCTCTGTATCGGAGCAGGTATGATTAACCGCATGGACAGCCATACGATGACCTTATGTGCCAACGCTGGCGTGCAAGGGCGTGTATGGCTCAGCACGCGGTCCGACATCATCGGAGAGGTAAGATACAATATGACCACGTCAAATTTTGTACACGATGTATCTGGTCAGAGTCAGACATCAGTAGGCATGATTACAGCCATGCTTGGATATGTATTTAATATTACTAATGGGAGCATGAGATAATCCTTAGAAATTCGCCTTTCAACCAGACATGCGACACTACAAATACAAAAGTGTTAGATTACATCACGACAAGGTTGATACCTACAGTAAAAAAGCGAAAACAATAAAATACAAAAAAAATACCCCCTCCCTGATTTGAATTTATATTTTGCCAATTTCTCAAATCTTCGTACTTTTGCAGAAAATTTTTAATCACGCAATAATGAAATGCAATAAATGTGGGAAAGAGATTCCCGAAGAGTCAAAGTATTGTATGTACTGTGGTGAACCAATCGCCGACCAGCTTGCTTTAGAAGACGGTGCCATAACTATCAATGTAGGAATCGGATCGTTTGTGATGAATTTGGTGGAACACGGCACCTTTGAGATGGGTGCGACAGCGGAGCAACAACAAGCGGAGAGCAACGAGTCTCCTGCACACAAAGTAACCCTATCACACGACTACTATATTGGTCAAACAGCCGTTCCGCAATGGTTATATCGTTCCATTACAGGCTCAAACCCAAGCAAGTACACTGGCGATAAACGTCCTGTGGATAGCGTCTCATACGGCGATGCAAAAGACTTTATCAACAAGTTGAACATGAAAGTTGCCAGCCAGCTGAACGGCAAGAAGTTCCGGCTTCCGACCGAAGCAGAATGGGAATATGCCGCACGTGGAGGCAAGAAGAGCCAGCATACGATATATG
>JAGHVA010000012.1 GCA_018064565.1 Candidatus Colimorpha onthohippi | reverse complement strand
GACAGCCTGGAATGGATAGCGAATATAGATAGCTGCTCATTCAACATCACAGAGTTTGACGCTACCCTCAACCGCATGAACATCAGCATAAGCGCCACACTATACGACTATGCCGAACTTACAGCCGAACCCCAAAAAACAGGTGCATACACCACCAAGGCCCTCTCCCTCGAAGCAAAAAATATCTCATTCAACCCTGCGAATATAATAACTGATCCAGCAGGGACAGATGATCCAGCAGAAAGGCGAAGAAGGCTAAGAGAGATTATTGAGGCAGCAGCAAAGCTTGAGTAGTGAAAGTAAGGTAAAAGTAGGTAGAGTGCAAAAGGCAAGCATAACTTGCATTTTGCGCTCTTCCCGTTTTTCTTCAGAAGACAGCACTAAAAAAGAGGTGCCTAATCTATGCAACTATAAAAAAGAGGTAACTAAACCGCAGCATCATTCGCCACGCCGAGTTTGTCAAACTCCATTATCTCCATATCCTTCGGCTCATCGTCTATGGTAAACCGCACCAAGGTGGCGACTAAATGGAAGCCCTGCCTGCCAGCGGCACCTGGATTGATATACAGCATATCATACTGCTTGTCGTGCATCACGCGCAATATATGACTATGTCCGCAGACCATTATGTCGGGATGTTCACGCTGCAAAATGGGCAACAACATAGGCTGGTAGTGCCCTGGATGTCCGCCGATATGTGTCAGAAGCACCTTGTGCCCCTCACATTCAAACAAATCTGTTTGAGGTTCGGCATAACGAACGTCGGCACCATCGCAGTTGCCATATACCGCCCGCACAGGCTTAAACTCTCGCAACGTACGCAGCACACCCACACCGCAATCGCCTGCATGCCACAACTCGTCACAATCCTTAAAAAAGTTATACACCTGCGGAGGAATCACGCCGTGTGTATCAGAGAGTACTCCTATTCTTTTCATCTCAAGAAAAACAAGTAGTAAATAGACGGCTGGATTTACAGCGACCGCAGAATCTCTTCCAACTCAACCTCATCACGAATCAGCACCTCACGGGGCTTGCTGCCATTGGCTGGTCCTACAATACCCGCAGCCTCGAGCTGGTCGATGATACGCCCCGCACGGTTAAACCCAATATTCATCTTACGTTGAATATTGGAAGTAGAACCCACCCGTGTTGTTACAATTAGGCGAGCAGCTTCGTTGAAGAGTTCGTCTTTTTGTTTGGGGTCAAAATCCTTGTTGGGTTCATCGTTCTCGTCTAAATATTCGGGCAACAAAAATCCGTCAGGATAGCCCCGCTGACAACCTATGAAATCCACCATTTTGTCGATTTCAGAGGTCTCAATAAGCGGACATTGCAGACGAACCATATCGCTGCCCGAGAGCGATATAAGCAAGTCGCCCCGTCCTATGAGACGTTGCGCACCCGTGGTATCCAGAATCGTACGCGAGTCGATAGCGCTTGTTACCTTAAAAGCGATACGCGCAGGGAAATTGGCCTTGATGGTTCCTGTGATGATGTTGGTAGTAGGTCGCTGGGTGGCGATTATGAGATGGATACCCACGGCTCGTGCCAACTGTGCCAGCCTGCATATAGGTCCTTCTACCTCTTTGCCTGCCGTCATAATCAAGTCGGCAAACTCATCTATGACCAGCACAATATAAGGCAGATAGCGATGCCCCCTCTCTGGATTGAGTTGACGGTGGATAAACTTGTCGTTATATTCGGTAGTCTTGCGCACCTGAGCCAATTTCAGCAAGTCGTAACGCTGGTCCATCTCAATACAGAGCGAGTTGAGCGTTCGCACCACCTTGCGCACATCGGTAATGATGGCTTCGTCGCTATCTGGCAATTTGGCTAAATAATGACGTTCTATCTTGTTATAAAGTGATAGTTCCACCTTCTTAGGATCCACCATCACAAATTTTAACTCTGAGGGGTGCTTCTTGTACAGCAGCGAGGCGATTACGGCATTCAACCCCACCGATTTGCCCGTTCCAGTAGCACCTGCCATCAGCAGATGCGGCATCTTTGCCAAATCGGTAATAAACGGCTCATCGCTGATAGTCTTGCCTATGGCTATCGGGAGTTCATAGTTCTTCTTGTTCTCTCTAAATGCCGAACTTTCCAACATCGACTTCATCGACACCACCTGCGGTTTGGCATTCGGCACCTCAATACCGATAGTGCCCTTGCCAGGTATAGGCGCAATGATGCGGATACCTAACGCCGAGAGGCTAAGCGCAATATCATCCTCAAGATTTTTGATGCGCGAGATGCGCACACCAGCAGCTGGCTTAATCTCATACAGCGTAACCGTAGGACCTGGCGTTGCCTTAACCTCCACAATCTCAATGCCATAATCTTTCAGCGTGTTCACTATACGCTTGTTGTTGGCAATCAACTCCTCGTTGGTTACATTTACATTGCTCCGTTCCCAAGGCTCAAGGATATCGGTGCTTGGACTCTGGTAACTACTCAAATCCAAATGCGGGTCATACAAATCGTCGATCGTAAAATGATGCGACTCCTCCTCTTCGACTGCGGGAATAGGGTCGTCGTCTTGCTCCGAGAGTTCTCCTTCGGGATTAGAGGAGACGATGGTAAACGTAGGCTCCCCATCGGTAGTCTGCTGATGGCCAGACTGCGACTGCGCTCTACGGTTCACCTCCTCAAAAGCCTCATCGATATCTTCTGGCAACGCCTCCCGACCTGCATCCTCCGCTTCTGGTTTAGGCTTCGGCGCATCGTCGGGCTGTGAGTTGGTCTCCTCTGTCGGCTCGTCAGCAACATCGTCATCATTCGAGTTTTTGCCCCCACGCCATCGTTCAACTACAGCCTTCATACGCTGCAACAATCCTGGGTTAGGGCAATCACTGGTGCTATCATCAGAAGTGTCAGAATCGATGTTGGACTTGTCGGACTTTGAATCTCTAACCGACTGCATACGGTCGAACCAATCGGATATAAACGACAAATCGGGGATAGGGAACCGCACTTTGTGGACAAATATCAAAAACACCACTGCCACAAAAATCAACAACACTGGAGTACCCCAATGAATCAACACATCGAGTTTGACAGCCACCGTATAACCAAGACCTGCGAAGTCTTGAAAATCGACAGCTTTAATTATCATGCCACTCACATAACCCAGCAGGCAGCTGCACCATATCATCCAAAAAAACACAATCCCCACAAATCGCCACCACCGCTGCTGCTTTACGTTCCATAACCGCAAACCGTACAAGAATATAAGCAAAGCCAGACCTAACGAAGCCACGCCAAAAAGCCTATTGGTAAAAAAACGGGCAACTCCATGGCCTAATGTACCCAACACATTTGAATCGCTGGCTCCAGAAATCAGAAACGACAAAATGCTGATGCACACAAACAGGCCAAACAGCATATAGCATACACCTCGCAACCTTGCGAAACGTACGCTCCGCAAAAACTCCATAACCTGCCCTGTGGGCTTTACCTTGTTCTTGTTTTTCGTTTTTGGCATATCAATCACTTCTCCTACTAAGAATCATATACTTGCCACTACTCATTCATCAGCTCTATCTCTTCTTGCAATTCGGTAGCAAAGGTGCGCAGATCGGTGTCTGACAACGTCTCGTAGCCATCAGGCAGCATAAAATCGGTGGCTTTCACCTTGCCTTTCACGATTTCGGTGGCGGTATAGGTAACAGCTTTGCCATCACCCATGTCCTGCGTACACATCAAGGGGATGCCTTTGATTCCCAAAAAGAGAAAGTTGTATTGCGGCCCCATCTGGTCGTTATACCACATCTCGGCGGGGTGATCTACTCCTTCAGCGTCAAAGGCATGACGGATTACCTTCTTGGCTACAACGCCCGCAATCTCTTTGGTCTCCCCATCTACATACTCCAGATAGAAATGACCAGGCTCATTATCTGGAATTACCAGACTGTCTATATCCTGCTGAGAAGCGGTTTGCCTTGTAAGCAACTTGCCGCTGCCCTGATAGGTAAACTCACTGCCCTGATTGCGCAAGAAATCAAGTAACTGACTGTAGTTCTCACAGATAGTAACCTTTAAGTCGTTTACCAGCACCGCCTCTGAGAATGGCGTTGACATAAATATGGCACTCTTGGTAAAGATGTCTGAACCCGACACCAATATCTCTGCCTCTGCAGCTTCGGCTGGCAACTGGAAAGCCACCTGCCCCGTGCTTTCCACCTTATATTTTACCCTGCCCTTGAAAGAATTTTGAGCAACCAAAACTGACCCTGCGGCAAGCAGTATCAAAAATGAGATAACATACTGATTTTTCATATTTGCAAAACATTTATTAGTAAAAACTCCAAAGTGCAAATGTACGTTTTTTTTTGTCAATCGAGCGATTTTTCGAAGTCATGCTGTGCCACAAATACACCCACTATAGCCACAGCTACTCCAAGCACTTTAACCCACGAAAAAGGTTCTTGCCCCGAAACCACCGCCGCCACCAGTGTTACCACTGCGCTGCCATTGATGAATGTAGAGGTAATCGAAGCTCCAAGATAACGAATGCCATAGTTGTAAAACACATACGCCAAAGTGCTACACAGCAGTCCCAAGGCAAGGATGAGCACAATCATCTTGGGTGAGTAACTCAGCAAAGGCAGCTGATGGAAGTCGGTTAAAAGAGTAAGGGGTATAAAGTACAACAGTCCGAACAGATTTTGATAGGTGGTAACCATTACGGCACGATAACGATGCACCACCTTAACAATCAAAAGTACATAAAACTGCGACACCACAATGGCGCCACCCAATAATGCTATGCCTGCCCAAGAAGCATCGAGCGAGAAGTCGCCGAGCATCATCGTGGCTACGCCTATTACCGACAGCACAGCACCGCACACCACACTTGTTTTGATACGTTCGTGATAGGCCAAAGCCATTGTAAACGGCACAAACACTGGCACCATGGCAATGATTACCGATGTCAGGCTGGCGCTCACATATTGCACACCACCCGTCTCACACAAGCTATACAAAAACGGTTCGGTCAGCGACAACAGCAAGAACCACTTCAAATCGCCTTTCTTGATAGGCTCCCACCGCCGCAACAACAGCAACGCAGGCACCATATTCAGCGAAGCCAAAAGCAGCCGAAATGTAACCAGCGTTGTAACCGACAGATTGGGTTCGATGGC
>JAGHVA010000090.1 GCA_018064565.1 Candidatus Colimorpha onthohippi | reverse complement strand
GAGCAGGATAGGGTTTTACTGAATGCTACGGCTGAATTTTTGTCGGCTGATGCTGGCGACAACAAGCGTGTGGATGTAACTTATCAGTTTGATGCTACTTGTGCAGTGTGTGGCAATTACGATTTGCCAGATCCCGATGTTTTGTATGCCGATATCGTCCCGTTGAGACTTACCATAGCAGGCACTCGCATCGAAGATACTAAGGTGTATGATGCTACCACTGATGCTTGGGTAGAGCCTGGTGATTTGGAGAACGTAATCTTGGGTGATATAGTCAATGTAGATGCTTCTGCCGCCTATGTAGATAAGAATGTGGGCGAGAGCAAGCCAGTAGTTGTCACGTATCGTATTTCGGGGTCGGCTGCCGCCAACTATTTGGCGCCAATAGATGACACTTTGCCAGCCGACATCACACCGTTCCAGCTGTTGTCAGAGTATTTTGCTGTGGATCAGTCGAAGGTATATGATCAGTCTGATTCTGCTCATGTTATATTAGGTACGGTAAATAGCTACTTGGGTGATGATATTTATGCTGAAGCAGTGGCTACCTATCTTACCAACCAAGTCGGCAACAATATTCCTGTAATATTGGTGTTTTCGCTCTCGGGCGCTGATAAAGATAATTATTATGCTCCTATCAACGACACCCAATACGCAAGTATCACGCGTCGTCAGCTTACTGCTGAGGGAATTGTGCGTGTGGATACTGTCCGTATGTACGATGGTACCAATATAGCCCAGATTACTTCCCACGCTACGATGCAAGGCGTTTTGCCTGGTGATCAGGTATTTATGTTTGATTCGGCTCTCTACAACGATGCCAATCCTGGTATCAATAAGACCATAAATGTGTATTACTACATCTATGGTCGTGATGCAGGCAATTATACAGCACCTATTGAATTTTTCTATTGCAACACTGCCAAGATCTTGCAGTCGATAGTTATCGATTCGACCAACAGCCAGCAAGGTATAGCATTTGAGGTGTCGTCAAATGGCTATTGCCAAAGTCAGACTGATGGTGCCATTGGCTACAAAATAAGTCAGGGTGAGGCGTGTGAATTTAAGCTTGATTTTGGTGCTTCAGCTACTGGGGTAGGATTTCAAAGTATTCCGTGGACAGCGCTTCCAAACGAACTTCAAGGCGAGATAACGCTTGTTATCCCCGACGATTGCCCAGCAGGTCAATATGATGCGATTATCACATTTCGCAACGAGATAGGTGTGGAGTCAACGCCTACGGTCGTAACCTTTGTTGTTAATCTTCCTAAAGATTATATCGTGCAGATATTTAACGATGTGGTTAGCATCGACAAGCACAAGATACAAGGCGACTCCTATCAGTGGTATCACAATGGCGAACGTATTCCAGGAGCCACGTTGCCGTACTATCAGCAGGAGGGTGGACTTACAGGCAATTATTATGTGGCTGTCAACTTAAATACAAGAAGTACAGTCCGTACATGCGATCAGAGTAATTGGATCAAGATGGTAGAGCAACAAAAAATAGTGAGTGTTTATCCGAATCCTGTCGTAACGGCTGCTCGTGTGGTGCTATCTAATTTTGAGGAGGAGGGTCATCATATTTCACTGACCAACGCTCAAGGAGTTAGAGTGTATCAATCCGTTTTTACAGGCGATGAGACTGTTCTAAATTTCGATTTGTACAATTCGGGTACATACTATCTCTCTGTAGATGGTATTACGGCTAAGGTCGTAAAACCGTAAGCCTTGTATTCTCTCAGGCAATGCCATTGGATGTCAAATGGTGTTGCCTGGATTTTGGTTTTTTGTTTAACAATAGTTCGTAGTATCATGAAAAAATCTATATCACTCATGTCGGTGCTCCTTTGTCTCGGAGTGTTATCGGCTCAAACTCCGCACAACTTTCAAATCAATATAGGTGGCGGTATTCATTCTTTGCAATATACAGCCAATCAATGTTCGCTCGAACAAGGTTATGGCTTTGTAGCAGGGGTGCAGTACAACTACATGTTTTCTGATTATTTCGGAGTTGCGGTAGGCGCACAAGTGTCCAAACTACAGACCTCGGCCACTTATAACTATTCGCAGTCGCTGGATCGTGTCCACCCTGATAACAGTCTGGATTATGTGTTGGACGCCTCTTTCCATGACTGGAAAGAGAGTCAGCAGGCATTGCTGTTAGAGATTCCTATCGAAGGTATGTTCCGTTACGCTTTCAATAGTCAGTGGGCTTTGCAGTTTGGCGTTGGCGTTGCCTTACAACTTCCAGTGTCGGGCAGTTTTGCAATTGATGATGG
The DNA here is from genome assembly GCA_018064565.1 of Candidatus Colimorpha onthohippi. Taxonomy (GTDB): domain Bacteria; phylum Bacteroidota; class Bacteroidia; order Bacteroidales; family P3; genus Colimorpha; species Colimorpha onthohippi. Next base: position 18,469 of record JAGHVA010000090.1, on the reverse strand, counting down.
TTATTACACCACCACGGGTTACTTCCCCGCTACCGATGTTACCTATGCTGACTTGGCTAACCATGGTTTTCAGACTTCTGATGGGATAGCAATTGATGTAGATGATAAAATTGAATACAAGTCGTTCGCAATGGGTATAATCGCTGATCTGGGTGTGGCATATAGTATTGGTCGCAACTCGGCTATATATGCGGGTCTATATCTCAACTATGGCGTGATGTCTTTGATTGATGGCGTTGAGCAGCCATTGGTCGATTTGCACCAATACCATGGGACTTTTGTCTCTGACCGTGTCAGTGAGGTTAAACCGCTACAAATGGGTCTCAAGCTGGCTTTCCGTTTTGGCGTGGGCAGCAATACGCATTAAGCGGACTTGCAGTATTTTATTTGCGTGAGTAGCTTAACTCGCCAAACATGCACTTATATTGTGCAAAACTCCTCATAGTCATTGGGCTCAAAAGTTTACCCTTACTTCAATAAATCAAAATAGCATCTTATCATGGAACAAGAACCAATTCTTAACTCACACAACAAGACCGAATATCCGCCCATGCATACTGCGGAACACATACTCAATGCGACCATGGTTAAGATGTTTGGCTGTCCACGGTCAAGAAATGCACATATTGAACGTAAGAAAAGCAAATGCGACTATCTGTTGCCCCAGGCTCCTACTTCCGACCAAGTGGCAGCCATAGAGACTGCAGTCAACGATATCATACAACAACATCTTGACGTGTCCGTAAAGTTTGTTGATCGGGACAACGTGCCTGACGGTGTTGATCTCAGTAAACTGCCTTCCGATGCAAGCGACACACTACGACTTGTCTGTATTGGCGATTATGATGTATGTGCTTGTGTAGGTACGCATGTCAAAAATACCGCAAAAATCGTCAGTTTTCAGATTCTCAGCCACGACTATAACGATGGCGTCCGGCGCGTCCGATTCAAAGTAGGAGCATAATATGCGGTGTAGTAATCGTCAAGCCAGATAGTTGAAAGGCAATGCCAGAAAATAAGGCAAGGTATGTAGAAGGTGAGGGTTGGCGCTGCGATGCTGATATTACCCGTCACCATAGGGAGAGCCTATGGGACTATAAAGGGCGCGCCATCTATCACGTTACCATCGCTACCGAAAGGCGTCAGCCTATCTTCGGTACCCTAATAGGCAATAGCGAAGACGAGGCCTTCATTGTTTATAGCCGTCTTGGCGAGTATGTTGATAGAACCTTCAGAGGTTTACCAGAGTTCTATCGGCAGAAAGGGGTGATAATAAAAGTGCTTGCTGTGAGGGTGATGCCCGACCATCTGCATGGAGTCATTCATGTGATAGAGCCTATGCCCAAGGGCATAGGCGAAATCGTGCGCAGCTTCAAGAGCGCTTGCACATCGTGGTTTAAGCGGGAGTACTTCGGCAAGAATGCCGAAGAAATGCAAAAGCAAGCCGAAGGAATGCAAAAGCAGACCGAAGAGGTTCAAAAGCAAGCCGAAGAGGTGCAAAAGCAAGCCGAAGATGTGCATAAGCAAGCCGAAGAAATGCAAAAGCAATCTGAAGAAATGCAAAAGCAATCTGAAGAGGTGCAAAAGCAAGCCGAAGAGGTGCGGCAGAAATTGGAAGGTCGGCTTGTGCAGTTCTGTCGCATTTTTGCGACAGGTGGAAGTATTTGGGAGTACATGCCTGTCGGCTACCACGAGCGTATCCTCCACTGCGAAGGGCAGCTTGACCGCATGATACGCTATGTGAAAGACAACCCCCGCCGCTTGTGGCTGAAGCATCACAACCCCGACCTATTCAAGCTACGCAATAAGCTATGTTGGAGCTTTGAAGATGAGAATGGGACTACACACACTTGGCGGTTTAGGTTTTTGGGCAACATGTTCCTGATGGAGTTTCCTCATAAGCAGCACATCCAATGCTCAAGATCAATAACGACAGACCAGTTGGAACTATATTCTCAGAAATGGATAAGGAACGCACAGCAGGGGATGGTGAGTATAACCTCGGCTATCAGCGAAGGTGAGAAGACCGTAACAAAACGCTTGCGCGAGGCTGGAATGCCACTGATTGTGATGCTGAAAGAGGGCTTCCCTCCAGAAGGCTCTTCCCATGAGCGATACTACAAACCGGGTGGGGTGTACTTTGATGCATGTGCTGCAGGGCGGTTGTTGTTGATAGAGCCATATAGCGAGGTGCTTGACGACCCAGTGATAGTGGAGGCAGTACATAGAAAAAGTCCAATGGCTAAACGAGAATCAATGCGCTACCACTTCTTGGCATTGAACAAGATAGGGGAGATTATGAGCTTCGGCAAAAATGCCGAAGAAATGCAAAAGCAAGGCGAAGATGCCGAAAGGGTGTGAGAGCGGGCAAAAATGCCGAAGAAATGCAAAAGCAAGGCGAAGATGCCGAAAGGGTGTGAGAATGGGCAAAAATGCCGAAGAAATGCAAAAGCAAGACAGGGCTGCCGATGGGGTGTGAGTTTCAGGTAGGAATAAGGTTGGACTGCGTAATTGATAAACTCAACGAATTATGCGGAAAACAAGCGTTTTTATTTCACCCACACCACGTAGTCTTTTTTTCTTGGTGCTTGTGGCTTTACTGCGTTTGAGTCTGCGTAGCCCAGAATACAGTTGCCGATACCCTCATAGTCATCAGAAATGCCCAATGAGGCAAGAATTTGTTTACCCTCTTCGGTTTCAAATGTCTCTTTAGCTCGGTGAATCCAACATGACGCAAGTCCGAGGCTTTGCGCAGCAATCATCATATTCTCCATTACAAGCGAACCATCATACAGATGTGTTGGTATCTCTTTCTTTGCCAATACCACCAGCACCACTGGAGCTCCGTAAAACGGGTCGCTGACCGTCTCACCGTCAAGTTGCTTCCTTCCCATGATAATTTCGCTGTTAATGCGGCTCAACCTGTCTCGCAACTCTTTATTGGTTACCGCCAAGATTATGGCCGACTGCTTGTTCATACCCGAAGGGGCATAGGTACCAGCCTTCACAATCTCTTCAACAAGACTTATAGGAACTTGGCGGTCAGCGTATTTCTTTACACTTCGGCGCGATAGAATACATTCTAATGTTTGATTCATAATAGCTGATTTTACAGATTATCACTTTATTACAACGGTACACAATAGTTTATTTGCAAGCAGATGGTATTATAGTTTGATATAACATGCCTTGCCGCTTACTACCATTACCTTTTTATCATATACGACCTTGCCGCCTTTCCAAACCTTTACACAACGACGACCAGAGGGAGCCGCTATGTGAGTTGGGCGGGTCATATCAGGATGCTTGTTGGCTTTGTATTCGGATTTTGAGATGGACTTGATATGATATTCTGCCCCATCGATGGCAATATTCAACACACCCCCATCACTTGTTACAAACGATATGTAACCACGTTTGGCTGGCAACTGTTCCTCGCTGCTGCAACCAATCACAGTAAGCACACAGACAAGCGAAAACAAGATTATTAGCAAATTCAATTTCCTCATCAGCAAAATATCAATGTCAAAAAAATGTACAAATATACCTTTAACAATCATATCTTCATGCACATCCACGTTGCAAAAATAATATTTTTTTTTGAGTCAGCATAGCTGCGTATTGAAAATTGATAGAAAAGCGATGGCATTTGATTAGAACGAGAAATAGCAAATATATCCCTTTGAGTAAAAATCTTTTCTGTATTTCAAAAATTAAACATTAAATTTGCAGTTTCGTTCCGTGATCGGAACTGCGATTAGTCTCTTTGGCATTCAAGTTGTTGCATTGAATGTGTAAAATATTATTAACCCCTAAATTGCCGTCATTCGCACGCAGTTTATAGATATTTCTTACGCAAATGAACAAACAATCGGTTATCGGGCTTATACTTATCTTTGGTATTTTTATTGGCTATATGTGGTGGGTGACGCCCTCTAAAGAGGAGCAAGCTCGCATGCGTGCCGAGCACGATAGTATGGTAGCTGCTTACATGGACTCTGTGGCTGCTGTTGAGGCTCAGAAAGAAGCTCGCCATAAAGCCGACTCCTTAGCTGCCATTGGCGACAGTAGTGTGCTGGATTCGTTGAAACTCACCAAACGGGCCAATTTCGGATCATTTTCAGCAAGTACTATTGGCGACAGCATAACTGTAACACTGCAAAACAGTTTGATGCAGGTCAGCCTATGTAATATAGGCGCCCGCGTGGACAATGTGATCCTGAACGAATATACTACTTTTGATAGTATGCCGCTACAACTGATAACGCCCAGCCACGACAACCTCAACCTTACGCTTGCTACCGAAGATAATCATATCGTAGAAACTCGTGACCTGGTGTTTCGGACTTTTGTCAACGGCACTCCTGTCAACGGAGCGACTCCAACGATACAATTAGATGACGGTGACTCGGCGGTTGTGTCGTTTTTTGCTTATGTGAGTAGCGACAGCAACGGTTTTGATTATAACCGTAGTATCGAATTCCGATATACACTGCATGGCAGCAGCTACAACGTAGGCTATGAATTGCTGTTTCACAACCTTGATGGGATTGTCCGCGATTACGATTATCTCGATTTGACGTGGCATAACAGCATGAACCGACAGGAGAAGGTGGATCGCAGTTCGAAAAACAGCAAAAATCCTAACAAAGACATAGAGCGTCAAAACAGTAGTATATACTACAAGCCAACCAACGATAATGTTGATTATCTAAAGCAAGGTCGCGATGACGATGAGAAAGTCAAGACTGCTGTAGAATGGATTGCCTACAAACAACAGTTTTTCTGCGCAATTTTGATGAGTGACAGTGCTTTTACCAATGCAGATTGCCAAACCAGCACCGATGCAACTAATGACAATCCAAACTACCTCTGTGACATGCACAGTACCATAGGGTTGGACTATCATGGTGGCAACAGCATCATTCCAATGCAATTTTACTTTGGTCCTACTCGTTATCACGACTTGCGAGCCATGCACAAAGGATTTGAGCGCATGCTTCCTCTTGGATGGGGATTCTTCCTCACACAATGGATTAGCCGTTATGCTATTATTCCTGTGTTTAATTTTCTCGAGCAGTTTGATTGGAACTACGGTATTATTGTAATCATCCTTACGGTCTTGCTTCGACTGATACTATTTCCACTTACATTCAAAAGCTATCAGGGCAGTGCCATCATGAAAATCCTGAAGCCTGAGATGGATCTGCTTAACAAGAAATATCCCAAGCCAGAGCAGGCGATGCAAAAACAGCAGGAGATGAGCAAACTGCAAAAAAAAGCTGGATATAATCCGTTGTCTGGTTGTCTTCCTTTGCTTATCCAATTGCCTATCATCTGGGCTATGTTTCGATTTTACCCTGCTTCAATTGAGTTGCGTCAAAAACCATTCCTATGGTGCGACGACCTCTCGACATACGATTCTATACTTAACCTCAACTTCAACATCCCGCTATACGGCGACCATGTATCGCTATTCTGTCTCTTGATGTTTGGTGTTCAGTTTTTCTACACATGGTACACTATGAAAGCGACAGCAGGTCAGGCTCAGATGCCAGGCATGAAATTTATGATGTATTTCATGCCGTTTATGATGCTGTTTTTGTTCAACAGCCAGTCTGCCGCACTCAACCTCTATTATTTTTGCTCCCTCAGCATCACGATGCTCCAGATGATACTGATTCGCAAGTTTACCAGCGAGAAAAAAGTACGCGCTCGCATGGCAGCTTACGACATCAAAAATTCGAACAAACCACAGAAAAAAAGCAATTTTCAGAAACGAATGGAACAGATGATGAAAGAGGCAGAAGCAGCTCAAAAACAAAGGAGATAATCATCAATCTAAATAATAACTAAAACAATCACTAAGACATGTTAGTAGCCATTGTTGCAACATTTATCGTAGGGTATGCTTGTATTGCGTTGGAGCACCCTTTGAAAATAAACAAAACTGCCACCGCCCTGCTTTTGGGAGTATTGGTCTGGACATTATATGCTTTCGCTCATGAGAGTTTTGCGGGGCTTCTGCCAGAAGGCGAGACATGGACAAACGCTTTGACGCACCATCTGGGTAGTACCGCTGAGATTGTATTCTTTTTGCTCGGTGCAATGACTATCGTTACTCTGGTGGATCAATACCAAGGATTCAGCATTATCACCGATCGCATCAAAACCCGCAACAAGCGCAAATTGCTTTGGTCGCTCAGCATTATCACATTTTTCCTTTCTGCTGTACTCGACAATATGACTACAGCCATTGTAATGGTGGCTTTATTGCGCAAACTTATCCCCACACAGAAAGACCGTTGGGTATATGCAGGAATGGTTATCTTGGCGGCTAACGCTGGTGGGGCATGGAGCCCTATCGGGGATGTAACAACCATCATGCTTTGGATTGCGGGACAGGTAACCACGGTCAATATCATGGTTAAGACATTTATCGCTTCATTTGTCTGCATGGTTGTACCTATCGTCATCATCTGCGCTACACCTGCCATGAAGGGTGATTTTGGCGAAGTGGCTCATGTGGATGGCGGTATCCGCATTGACAAGCGATTCCAGAATTTGATTTTCTTTGTTGGCATAGGTCTTTTGATTTTTGTGCCCATCTTTAAGACCATCACCCATCTGCCTCCCTATTTGGGAATGCTTTTTGGTGTGGCAGTGCTTTGGGTGCTGACTGAGATATTGAGTCGTAAACATTCCAAAGAGGAGATGAAGATGCCTACTGCTATGGAAACTCTGACAGTGATAGACACACCCAGTATCCTCTTTTTCTTGGGCATACTGATGGCTGTGGCCTGCTTAGAGACTTGCGGTGCATTAGGCATACTTTCCAAAAGCCTGAACGACACCTTTATGGGCATTCACGCTGGCGACGAACCTATTGGATTTTTTATCATAGACTTGCTTATCGGAGTCATCTCCTCTGTAGTTGACAACGTGCCGCTGGTAGCAGCGTCAATGGGCATGTATCCGATCACTGGTGATGAGGTGATGTTCGCCACCAACCACCCATTTTGGGAATTTTTGGCTTATTGTGCTGGCACTGGCGGAAGCCTTCTGATTATTGGATCAGCGGCAGGAGTAGCCGTCATGGGAATGGAGAAGATAGATTTCATCTGGTATCTCAAAAATATCTCATGGCTTGCCTTGGCTGGATATATAGCAGGAGCGATTGTATTCATCTTGATGGATGTAACTCTTTTTGAAAACATAGCATGGCTTCGAGACTTGGCTTAACGCTGTCTAACTGGTGGCAACATCGCCGCTGGTATCTCAAAATATACGATGTGCTGCTCCGGCTTTTCGCATTGGCTGGAGTAGCCATTGTTGGTGCTTGGGGAATATTTCAACTGGGACTGACCAACAACAATGGCTCGGTTGACCGCAACTACCGTTACCTGATATCGGTGGATCAGATGCAACAAATTGACACCGACACACTCAAAGCGGATCAGTTGGACATGTTGTGGAACGAGCAGTACATCCGGCTGGCGGCTTTCAGTAAATACTACCCCACCAATGCTCACCTGATTCTAAATGCGATGAATCACTGCGGAAATCCTGCAGTTGCCAACCGCATGCTGGCAGCCGCTGAAGTGTATATTGACCATAATGAGGAGTATCGAAGTTTGGCTGACAAATTGCTCCGCACATTCCGCAGCAAGCCATCCAAACCTTCGCCTAATGTCATCCCATGGATGGATACTCCTGAGTGGGAGTCGCTTAAAGAAGCTATTCGAGCAGATAGTGCCCTAATCAATAAAGCGGGACGACTGTGCGGCGTAGAGCCTCGTTTGATTGTAGGTTGCCTTGTGGGTGAACAGATTAGGCTGTTTAACAGCAAACGTGAAATATTTAAGCAGTATCTTGGTCCACTAAAAGTACTCTCTGTTCAATCGCAGTTCTCGTATGGTGTCAACGGTATCAAAGAGCATACAGCCATAGCGGTAGAGAATAACCTCTACGACAGCACGTCACCTTACTACATGGGTCAAGACTATGTGCATCTTCTCGATTTTGAGACTGGCGACCAAAGCAGTGAACGCTATCGGAGATTGGTAGATTATCGAAACCATTTGTACTCCTATCTCTATACAGGGTGTATTTTACACCAAACCATGTTGCAATGGCGCAGGGCTGGTCATAATATCGAAAACCGTCCAGACATCTTGTTTACACTATTTAATGTGGGATTTTCGCAATCAGTCCCCAAAAACGATCCTGTGTGTGGCGGTAGCCATATTACTGTGAATGACAAGATTTATACCTTTGGAGCTATCGGATTTGACTTCTACTACAGCGGAGAACTTGCTGAGACTTTCCCTTATTGGAAAAATACTTTCACTGACCATCCTGTCCAGTCGATTACCCAAGAGCAAGTAATCGAAATCCAACACAATGTTAGCGATTGCAAACGGCCAGAGAAAGGATTAGACAGTCCAACACCAACCACAAAACCCAAAGATTCTCCTGCTGTAACAGTATTGCAAGCTACTGAGAAAACGGATCGGAATGAGTGGACCACATGGTAAAAAACGCAAATGGCTTGCAGAAAATTGGACAATAGACAAGTAACCTTACACAAAATTGAACCATCATAAAGATAGTGCTATGACAACGTATAATCATGATATAACCAAGGCTTTTTTTGCCCGTTGGTGGAAATTGCTGACTATTGTATTTGTGATAGCGGCTGTTGTTTCAGTTGTAGTATCCCTGCTCATAACACCACGATACAAGTCGAGTGCTGTGATTTTTCCAACCAACAGCAACCGCATATCCAAAGCTATAATGGATTACCACTATAGTTTGGACTTCATGGATTATGGAATAGAGCGAGATTGTGAATATGCCATCCAGATTCTCTCTTCGCAGTCGATGCGCGAAGCCGTATGCGAACGTTTCAATTTGATGGAACACTATGGTATCAAGCCTGACGATCCTCACAAAAAATTCAAGTTGGCGGACATGTATAACGGCTATATTACAGTAAAACGGACCGAATTTTTGGGCGTAGAGATCGGTGTCCTTGACACTGACCCTATATGGGCTGCTGATATCGCCAATTATATTGCCGAATACTATGACACATTGTGTCACAACATTCATCATGCACGTGCCGTTGACGCTGCCAATGTGATGCAAGGAGTGTGTAAAGAGATGGAATCCGATTTTTTTGCCACAGAGAATCAGTTGAGCGAACACCCCAAAGCCGCTGCCCAATTGATTGCGGATAAAAGCAAAAAGTTGGCAGACCTTCAGACGCGTGCATCGCAAACACAGGTAGATGCCAACAGTTCGGTAAGCTATAAGTTTTGGCTTGACCACGCCACCCCAGCTGACAAAAAGGCATGGCCCAAACGCATATTAGTTGTGTTGTTGGGTAGTATAGGCGCACTTGTCTTGACCATTCTGCTTCTACTCATATTCTGCAAGATTGGTAACAATGAGGAATAGCAATCGCTGTAGGCTTATTTGGGTCGTAATCCTCACGGCGCTATTCATCTCCATCAACTCTTTTTGCTTGGCTCACGACTGGTACTATGTGTCGTTGGTTCCATTCGTAGGATTGGTGTTGTTGCTGTTTGTAATGCGTTTCGAAGACGGGTTGTGCTGTATGGCACTACTCACGCCTTTTGCAATTAACATGGCAGTAACCCCCGAGATGGAACTGTCTATGCCCGTGGAGCCAATGATGATTGTTTTCAGTGCTGTATTCCTTTTTCGGACGCTTGCGTCCCGACAGTATGATACACGACTGCTACGACATCCTGTAACACTTGCCCTGCTGGCTATTATAGGATGGATGATTATTACATCATGCACTTCTCAGTTGCCGTGGGTATCTGCAAAATATACGATAGCCCGACTATGGTTTGTAATTCCGTTTTTTTTCGCAGCAGCGCAAATCTTCCAACAGACAACCCGAATCAAACAGTTTTTTTGGTGTTATGCTATCGGACTGATTGCGGTAGTGGTAATCACCACAGCCCGCACAGTGGGTAATTTTAGCGATTTGCAAACGCTTCACCGTGTAATGAAACCGTTCTATAACGACCATACAGCATACGGGTGCGTGATTGCGCTTATGCTACCTGCAACCTACTATTTTTTGTTCAACCGTAGTAGTCGAGGTTGGCAACGCATCCTATGTTTGACTATCTTGGTATTGCTATTGGTGGGGCTGTTCTTCTCTTATTGTAGGGCTGCATGGATTAGCGTTATTGCTGTCGTAGGTGTGTTCGTACTAATCAAGATGGGCGTAAAGGTGCGATGGATGGCACTGATTGCGGTAGTCGGTGTATCGTTGTTTTTTGCATACCAAAGTGATGTGTTGTACAAGATGGGCAAGAATCACCAAGACTCGTCCTATGATTTGGCCGACCAAGTAAAGTCCATCTCTAACATCAGCACAGACGCCAGCAACTTGGAACGGCTAAACCGATGGGCATCGGCGCTACGACTGTGGGAAGAACAACCTATTATGGGATGCGGACCGGGGACTTATCAATTCTTATATGCAAGTTACCAACGCAGTTACCAGCTTAGCACTATAAGCACCAATGCTGGCAATCTTGGCAACGCACACAGTGAATATATCGGTCCGCTCACAGAGCAGGGCGTTGTGGGAGCAGGTTTGATACTCGCCCTATTTGCTCTCACTTTTATTACAGGTGTAAGGGTATATCAAACGGCAGCCAACCGTAATATAGCTAATATGGCATTGGCATTTACGCTCAGCCTGACTACCTATTATATCCACGGTATTTTCAATAATTTTCTGGATACAGACAAACTATCTGTTCCATTCTGGGGATTTACTGCCGTCATCGTTGCTTTGGATGTTTATAGCGCAAAAGCAGATAAAACAACAACTCCTCAGCAGCATTCATCGGATAATCCGTCATAACGGCCAACCATCTATGCGGTTACAGCAATAGAAAAAAAACAGAGAATAGGCTCTATCAATCTATCTATACTCGACCTACATACAACCTACATATTCCTAACGTGTAGGCTTGATGATACACATCGGTATATCCACATTGTTGCATGGTGGCAATCCATTGGGATTTGGGAGGAAAGTGGATTACTGAGGCGGGGAGGTATCGATAAGCAGGTTTTTCTCCAGATATCCAGCCTCCGATAACGGGTAAGATATGTTTGAAATATAGTAGATAAAGCCAGCGAATTATTTTGCATTCGGGGACAGACAATTCCAGAATGACCAATCTGCCACCAGGTTTAAGTACTCTTCTGATTTCGTTGAGGGCGGTTTCTCGATGTTCAAAGTTGCGGATGCCAAAGGCAATGGTTGCACAGTCGAATGAATTATCATCAAAAGGCAACGTTTCACAGTTGCCATGTTTGGTGGAAATGATATGTTCAAGGTGGGCTGTCTTGACTTTTTGGTGCATCACATTCAGCATGCCTTCGGAAAGGTCCAGTCCATAAACTTTTGACTCTTTGTGTACTTTTTGAGCAATGGCGATGCTGAAATCGCCAGTGCCGCAGGCAATGTCTAAGATATTTTGAGGTTGCTGCTTGTTGATGATGTGCCGTAGGGCACGCTGTCTCCAGCATTTATCAATGCCCAGCGACAAAAGGTGGTTCAGTCGGTCGTAATTTGTAGCAATGGAGTTAAATAGTTTCTCTGTATTTTGGGTAATAGGACCTTTCATGTGTGTGTTGTGTTAAATCAACCCTCGTTCAATGGATAATACAATGCGTTCCATAAGGTTGTCTTCTTTGTTCCCGTTGGGGTCGTAGTGGGTTTTGAGGTTGAGTCCGAAAATACGTGCAAAAACCTGGTAAAACGTAGTGCGAAACCGACCTCTGAGGTCGTCAACCAATTTGTAAGCAGTGCGTCCCGTCTCTCTGTCAATCAACTTGATAAGAACTTTTCCTTGGCTGAAAGTGCATTTTTTGAGTTCGTCAGAGAACTCGGCAGTAATGTCCGACTCTGCTTTTTTGATGGCTGCTTTCCGGTCGCGTTTTGGCATTTGTGCAATCTGACTCTCTAATAGGTCAAGTCGTTGTTTGCCAATCTTGGCGTAAGGGAGCATCTTTTTTACGTTGCGGATGAGTTTTTTGTTGTGCTGGATTTCCCTTTCGGTTAGCAGTGGGCGTGTCCATCCCGTAACGCTGACTTCGCGTAGGTGGTATAGGGGTATTGTGTCGCCATCAAGAACAGTGGCATAACGGGTGTGATGATATACAGATCCTAACGACTGACCTTGGGCAGATGCGATGCAGACCGCAATAAAAATTAAGTAAAAAATCAGTCTTCTCATAATGATATGAATTATTTGTTAAACTCAATTTGCATCTTTTTAGTATTTTTGAAGCGTTAAATATTGCAAAAAATATTATCTTTGCAACGAAAACTTTCAAAGTGCAATTCAAACTATAACCATAGGGTATGCTTTATTCTCTGCTTCGACCATTGGTCGATTTTGCTGTCCGTTGTCATTATGGGAGTTTGACAGTTAATGGATTAGATAATCTCCCCAAGAAAGGGGGATATATTATCGCTCCTTGTCATCAAAATGCGATGATGGATCCCATTTTGATGTTGCAACTAACCAAACGAGGAATATGGTTTTTGTGTAGAGGTGATATTTTTGCTAATCCGTATGCCCGCAAAGCACTTACTTTTCTCAAAATTATGCCAGTTTACCGCATTCGCGATGGAAGGAAGGCATTGTCGCAAGACTCGATTATTTTTGACCGTTCTCGTCAATTGCTGCTTTCGGGAAGTCCGTTGTGTTTGATGCCAGAGGGGCGTCATACCGACCGTCATCAGTTGTTGCCATTAGGCAAAGGTCTGAGTAGGATTGCTATCGCTACACAGCGGGATTTGGGTAAGGATATTCCGCTGTATATTGTGCCAGTAGGTTTGGATTACGACTATTACGAACGCACATACAGCAATGTGATTATCAATGTAGGGGCTCCGTTGGATACAAGGGAGTTTATGCCACATGATATGTCCGATGACGATTGTCCAAAGTCGCTGGTTGCCATACGTGAATCTCTGTCGGAGGCAATGAAGCGGCAGATGTACCATGTGCCGAGTTTGCTCTATTATGCCGAGCAACATGCGTGGTGCATGTCGCATATCGAGCAGGAACGAGAGCGGATGTGCCTGCCAGACAGCCCGTGGGGGCGGTTTCAAGCCCGAAAAAGTCTTGCGGAAAAGTTGCAGCCAGATGATTTGACGGATGGCATGCGTGCTGCTGTGGAGCAGTATGATGCTACAGAGCGTAGCAACTATCGTTGGCTGTTGATTGTGGTTGTGGTGCTTGGGCTTGTGGCGGGTGGTGTGTTGAGGAGTGGGGTTCGTAACGTGTTGTTGTTTTTGATTGTATCTTATCCCATCCCATGGATTCCTACCCATCGTTGGGTTAGGAAAAAAATTGCAGACCCACAGTTCAGAAGTTCAATCAATTTTGGCCTTCGGTTTGGCATCTCGCTGATTTATGTATTGTTATTCAGCGTGGTGATGTTTGTTGTGTGTGGGTGGCAATGGGGGATAGCCGCTATCGTCTCATCGTTGCTTCAGGCCAGACTCGTTGGTCCTGTTATGCAGATTATCCGTCGTTGATACGCATCTTTGTTGCAAATGTCACAAAAGCGTTTTTTGCTTCGCAAAGTCGTTTCCTCGCCTCGGAATAGTGGAAGCGGTGCTACCCATCAGTGCTCGGCATGCCGAAGGCGATGGTGGGAGAGACTAAAAGCTTGTTTGTTTGATATCATGCAGGTAATAATACCTGAGACTTGTTGTCATTGTGGAACACCTTTGCAAGGAGATGAGCGTTCGGTGTGTGTGGCTTGTATGGCGCACTTGCCATATACAAGGAATGCGGTGGTGGTAGAGAATGCAACAGAGAGATGTTTTGCAGGTTTTCTGCCTATTAAGGCTGCAGCATCGTTGCTGTATTTTGATTCCATCAGTGCGTCAAGGTCGATTATCCATGAGATAAAATACCGTGGTAATGAGTCGTTGGCATTCGAGATGGGTGTTATGCTCGGTAGGGAATTGTCCGACGCTGGACGATTTTCGGATGTGGATGCAGTATTGCCAGTGCCGCTACACAAACGTAGGTTGAGAAGGCGTGGCTATAACCAGAGCGAGTTGATAGCTCAAGGTGTTGCTTCGGTGTTGAAGGTAAATGTACTTTCAGGTGTTGTTGATAGGGTGGGGCATACAAATACCCAGACGCAGTTGGATCGGGAACAACGGTTTGAGAATATGCAAGGAGTATTTGCTGTAACTAACCCGTTGGCACTGTCTGGTTTACATGTGTTGATAGTAGATGATGTGATTACCACTGGAGCTACAGTGGCATCGTGTGCTGCAGCAGTGTTTGCTGTGGGTGGTGTGAATATCAGTGTGGCATCGCTGGCGTTGGCTGTGTCGTCGCATTAAGGCATTATGTTAAAAAAAGAGAGCTCATGTATATTAGAGCTCTCTTTTTTTTAGGTTAAGCAGTGTAATCAATACACAGGGAATGCAATCTCACGCTCAATGACTTGATAGGGTACATTGTTGCGATATATCGTTTGGCGAACCCAATTGTCATCATCATCGTACTCATAGACATAACTGTGTTTCCAGTTGAGGTGCTCGTCATAGTTGAACGAACTCACTTCGGTTAGATTGTTGTGGTCGTCGTAGTAATAGGTGGTCAGTGCAACCAAGAACTCATCGGCATCATAGTAACGCCATTCTATGCGGTTGCCATTGGCATCGTATTTGTAAAGATAGCGCTGGATGATTTCACCATCACGGTTGTAGAATTCCATCTCGGTGTTGTTTCCGCTGGCATCATACTTATACACCCGTTTTTCGGCAAGAGCTCCGCTGGGAGTATAACTCTGCTCCTCCACCTTGCGGTTGTTCTCGTAGCGAGACGACTCGCGTTTTGTCATCTTTTCGCCAAGGTAGATGGTGCGTTCAATCCGGTTGCCGTAGCGGTCGTTAAGGTAAGCGGTACGACCCATCAATTGTTTTTGACGGTTGTATTCGTTCCAACCCAAAGCATATCCGTTGACATCAAAATAGTAGGAATACCAAGTGTATTCTTTGTCTTTGGTACGGAATTTGTCTTGGAAATTGCCACGCTTGTCGAACGTTATAGAGTCGATACAGATGAGTTGGCGACCACCGTCCTTGCCTCCATGTAGATTGTAGGTATATTCAATGACATAAATAGCATTGCCATTGATGCCCATCTCCTGGCGAGAACTTGTGCGGTATCCAGGTGCCGCAATCACATGAGCAAGTGCTGTAAAGATAAAGATTAAGATAACTATTTTTTTCATATTTGATGTTTTGTTTTGTTGCTGAAACGAAACAGGACCTACTATCAAGAGTAGTGCCTTAACATTACATTTTAACTCTCTTTTAACGCAATAATTGTTTTTTTGTTGTGTTAGTCAACTCTTTTTGTTATTCAGGCGCATGTCGCAGATTTATTGGTAGTTGTTTGACTTCTTTGTGTTGTGGGTACTATAATATTCTGTGATAATAAGGTAACGTCTGCTTGCCCATACGATAAATGTGGCGAGGCATATCAGTGTAATAAGGGCTCCCAATGTGTAGCCCAGCCAGTCGGGTAGAAGAAGACCTAAGCCCTCGGTGTTGGAAACAAAGATAAAACTTGCAGTTACCATAGTCATAAATAGGGCAGGTATCAATGTGATGATGTATGGCTTGTGGCGCCAAAATAGATAGCAAGTTGCCATCCACAGCGATACAGCGGCTAATACCTGATTGGCCCATGAAAAGTAGCGCCATATAATCTGAAACCCACTCGCATTGTTGATAGAGAAAATGATGCCAATGGCGGTAACAATTATGACTGACAATGTGATTGTGATTCGGTTGAGAAGAGTGTGTCGCTTGATGTGCAGAATGTCGGCTATGACAAGTCTCGCTGATCTCAAGGCGGTATCTCCCGATGTGATGGCAGCGCATATAACACCCAAGATGGTGATAGTGGCGATCACGGGCGAAAACCATTCGTTAGCGATAACACTCACCATGTCGTTGCCTGATTTGCCTGCGCAGAGGTCTGGTTTGTCGTGGAAGAAATAGCAGGCCGTTGCTGCCCATATAAGTGCGACAATACCTTCGGCGATCATGGCACCGTAAAATACTGGGCGCGCTTGCTTCTCATTGGTCATGCACCGTGCCATTAGAGGTGACTGCGTGGCGTGAAACCCGCTTATAGCACCACAGGCGATGCTGATAAACATCATTGGAAATATGGGGGTGTTTTCTGCATTTGGGTGCTGGTTAGAGAGATTCGTCCACAATTCAGGCAGTTCGGGTTTGTAGATAATGAATGCTATCAATAAAGCTACAGCCATTGCAAGCAGTAAGAATCCAAAGATAGGATAAATACGACCAATCAATTTATCAATAGGCAGCAGTGTAGCAACAAAGTAATATGCCAAAATGATTACTATCCAAACCATTGAACTCCAACTGGGAGTGAAATTTTGTTGGATGAGTGTAGCAGGTGTGTTTACAAACACAATGCCGACAAGGATAAGCAAAAAAATTGTGAAAAAACGCATGAAATAGCGGATGTTGGTACCCAAATAGTGACCATGTCCTTCAGGTAGCGAGCATCCGTCTTGTCGGAGCGACATGTAGCCAGAAATATAATCGTGTACGGCTCCGCCAAAGATACATCCAAACACTATCCATAGAAAAGAAGCGGTACCAAACTGTGCGCCCATGATGGCTCCGATAATAGGACCCACTCCAGCTATGTTGAGAAATTGTATCAAAAAAATGCGCCAAGGCTTCATCGGGACATAGTCAATGCCGTCAGGATGCTTAACAGCGGGTGTGGGTCTATGGGGATTTACTCCCAGCCAGCGTTCTATAATTTTAGCATATACAAAGTATCCCAACAGTAGTAATACAACCGATATAACGAATGTAATCATGATATAATAAAACTATTGGATTGTTATAGACTCCTTGTGCGTGGGGTTATATACGTTAGGAAATCCGCAGTTGTGTAGCGTTTGTTCAAAGTGAGATTGTGCCTCGGCGTCACCATGTACCAAAAATATTTGTTTCAATCGCTTTGGCTTTTGACATCCGATGTATCGGACCATCTCTTCGTAGTCGGCATGGCCAGACAATGATTCGATGCGGCGCAAATCGCATCGAACATCGTACCGGCGTCCGAAGATGCTTACACTCTTGTCGCCCCTCATGATTTTGGCACCCAAAGTACTGGGCACGCAGTAACCAACGCACAGAATGGTAGTCTTGGGATTTTCGATGTTGTTAGCAATATGGTGCTTGACACGTCCTGCCTCCATCATGCCAGATGCGGAGATGATGATGCAGGTTTTGTTGCGTACATTGAGTGCTTTTGAAGCTTCGACGCTCTGCACATATTGAAGCCGGTCGAATCCGAAGGGGTCGCTGTCGGTCTTCATGTACTCCACAATGCTATCGTTAAAGCATTCGGTGTGTAGGCGCATGATATTAGTTGCCGAGACGCTTAGCGGACTATCAACAAAAACATCTATATCTGGCAGTAGCCCTTTGTGGCTTAACCGATCCAGTGCGTATATAATCTCTTGTGCGCGACCGATGGCGAAACTTGGAATAATCAGTTTGCCTTTCTTTTTGGTGCAAGTGTCCAACACGGCCATCAGCAACTCTTGCTCAGCATTGTCGATGGTGGTGTGTGTGCGGTCGCCATAGGTGGATTCCATCAATAAGTAATCTACTTGAGGGAACGGCTCGGGATTTTTGAGTATATGCTTGTCGTACCGTCCGATGTCGCCAGTGTAGCCAATTCGGATTTTTTTTCTGCCCTCTTTAATCTCTAAATAAGTGCAAGCACTGCCCAGGATATGACCTGTGTCGAAAAACTCAATCGTAACTTCGTCTTCGATATTAAACTGTTTGTGATAGGGTACACTGATAAAGCAGCCCATACAAGCTTGGGCGTCATGCAGCGTGTATATCGGATCAACAGGCTCTAACCCTTGAGCCTGACGTTTCTTGTTGAAAGTGTGGACATCGCTCTCTTGGATATGTCCAGCGTCCGCCAACATGATAGCACAAAGATCGCGTGTTGCAGGTGTGCATAGCACAGTGCCGTTGAATCCCAGTTTGTAGATGTATGGAATTAACCCAGAGTGGTCAATGTGAGCGTGCGATAGGATGATATAGTCAATGTCGCGAGGGTCAAACCCTAAATCTCTATTCATGGCATCTGTCTCAAGTCCTTTGCCTTGATACATGCCACAATCCAACAAAATTTTCAGTCCTTTTTTTGTTGTGATGAGATGTTTGCTGCCAGTAACTTCCCTTGCGGCACCCAAGAATTCAATTTTCATGATGCAATTATTAAAAAGATATCAAGCGAAAAAATCAAATGCAATTACTAAAAAGATATCACGTGGAAAAAAAACATTTGTA
>JAGHVA010000202.1 GCA_018064565.1 Candidatus Colimorpha onthohippi | reverse complement strand
CACCCTATCGCGTTCCGCCTCAGAGATAACAGGCTGCAACGTAATTTCCGACACCTCATACTCCGCTTCCAGCTGCACCATGCTGTCGGCAGGAATACGGTTAAAATACTCTCGCACCTGCTGAGGCGTGACCGTTACCGCCGAGGTAAGCTGCATCTCAACACGTTGACTCATAATCCTATCGTGCAGCAAATCGAAATAGACATCGTGAAACTCATCATAGGTATAACCTGTAGCCTCCCGCAGTGCCTCTTTGGTGCCATATTGACGCAGGTAAGCCTTGAGATAATAGTCCACCTGCTTCTCAACCTCCTCGTCGCTAACCTCTACACTATCCATCAGACCCTTTTGAATCAGGAGCTTATTCATCAGCACATCTTCCAAAATCTCACAACGGTGAAATTCTGCTGCTTGGTTCCCCTGACGCTTACGCACCTGGGCATACGAATTTTCTATATCCGACAACTTGACGATATTCGCGCCAACCACAGCCACAACCTTATCAACAACCACAGGCTTTTGCGCTGCAACGAAGACAGCGACAAGCATCAGGGCGCACAACAAACTGATTTTTTTCATGAGTTAGAAACTATTTCAATCAAACCTTTCGATTGGGCTTGCTCAACTAACTTCTGACGAAGCTGATGCAGCAACAGACTCTTACGCTGCGTCAAGATAATCGACTTGATATTATTACCTACCATATCCAACGGAGCATACTCTCCAGGCAACTTGATAGCATGGAAATGTACCCAATACACATTTTTGCCGTCATGAATACAATCCGACACCCTGCCTTGCAGATACTGGATCTCGTTGGACACATGAAACGGAACAAGATATTGCAATTGAGAGAACGGCATCCATACATCCCTACCCATATAATAATCGGTAGCATCTGACTCCGCCCATCGCACCAACTCAGCATAATCAGGCTCCGTCAAATCGCCTTTCTGGATCAGAGAAGAGATCTTGTCCATTTGCGGACAATCGTTCGGAAGCACTACATACGATACCTTGACCACACTATTATCGAGCACATAACTTGAGATATTGTTGTTATAATACGATTTTATCTCAATATCCGAGACATCTTTATCCACCAACATCTCCATCTGATTCTGTTCATACGCCCTTATCCGCAACTGGTTGTGGTAATGCTCCAACTCTTTTTCGAAATCGTCATCTACTACCTTGCAAGCCTCTGTAAGCACCGACATATCCTCAACCCACTGGTTGACATATTTCTTGATTAGTTCAACACTATCGACACCCTCAACACCCACTGGCACCAAACCCGATAGGTCCGACTCCAACAAAGTGTACTCGCCTACCGATGCCACCACCCTATCATCGTCATTGCCATGGCACGACAACAGCAGTAGCACACAAAGCAGCGAGCTGAGCAAGATGTTAATATGCGATTTCATCAATTACGTTCTGATTGATCTTGACGTTATAAGCCTTACGCAAGCGCTCCATCAGCTGACGCTCTATCTCATCTTGAAAATCGCTCACATAATAACCACGCGCCTCATCCTGCGACTTCAACATAGGAGACATCACATCCTCAACAACACAAATCTTATACCCACTCTCTTGCGGATAGACGTAGATACCTTTTTTCCAATCAGACGTGCGCAGCACATCCTGATGGCCTTCCTCCAAAAGATTCAGTTGCGCCACCACAGGCTTTTCCTCTTTGCAACGGCTACGATCCACCTTCTCAAGGAGTTGTTCACGAACTTCGTTGCTGTTCAATTGTTTTTTCTGCGCCTTTTCAATAATCTTGACAGCCTTGTCTGATGGCAGACAAGCGGCGTCCGACACCTCATAAACCATCACACGGGCTCTTGTATTCCAGAAGTACGAACTGTCGTCTGGGTTGTCGAACGATTTGGTCTGGGAAGCACGCTGATAAAAATCCTCATAGCCTGCGCTGTCGCGCACCGCCTTGCTCCAAATTTCATCGTTGTTGTACGCAAAAATCATCAAGCCGTGACGGTACTCGTCCAATATAGATTTGAACTCCGAATTTGTCTTGTCCAGATTACGGTCTGCCACCTCCAATACTTTGGCATTCACAAACTCCACATATTTGTCATCCACATAGTAGCGCATATTCTGACGCAATCCCCTTACCTGATGAGCTTGGATATAATGGCAAAAATCCACCGCATCAAATGTCTCCCCACCAATTGCAAACAATGGGAAGCGATTGGTAATCTTAGACTCGTCAAAGACCCACTTGCCCCTCAAAGCCGACTCGTCTATGGCAACATAAACCTCATCATACGAAGAAGCCTTCTGACTCTTTGCCGTTACCTTTTTTTGCGGGACAAACACATACTTCCCGTTCTCTTGTCTCCAACTTCCGTACTGATGGGTGTAATCCACATAGCCGTATTTGGCTTTGCATTCCTCCACAAAGATTGTCTGAGGAGCCGAATTGCGCTGGTCATGTGAAAGACGCTGCTTGTAATCAGGCAAAAGTGCCTCAAACGAAGGGATAGTGTCGCGTTGCTCCACCTTAATGATATGCCAACCATATTCTGTCTCGAACGGCTTGCTATAATCGCCCACATTCATACCCCGACCCACCAAAGCCACATATTCGGCGGGCATCTGCTGCATGTTCAGCGGCTGCATCAAGCCTCCTACGTCAACAGTGGCGCGGTCGTGACTAAACTGCTTGGCAATTGCATCAAACGGCAATCCGTCCTGAAGACGGCTATAAGCCTCTTCAACATGAGCCTTTGCGTCTGGGTCTTGACGCGAAATCCAGATATGACGCAGTTGGACAATGCCGTAATATGGCACTTTGTCAACCAGCTTGATGATATGATAGCCAAAACGAGTACGGATAGGTTTGCTAACCTCGCCCACCTGCAATGTGTAAGCAGCGTTTTCAAACGGATAAATCATATCGAAAGCTGTGAAATAGCCTAAGTCGCCCTCGTGACCAGGCACAGGCATCTGCCTTGGGTCAGATAGTTGCTCTGGGGTCATCTGCGACTCGATAGCTTTGCGAGCCAAATCGGTAAACTTCTCACCCGCCAACACTTTTTGATATATCTCCATGGCCTTGTTGTATGCCTTGAGGGTATCTTCTGGACTTGCCATCTGATCGGCCTTGATCAAGATATGCGAAGCGCGCACAGCATAATGATTGCGCTGATAAGCTTCCTGCAACAGCTGACGCATCGTAGTGCTGTCTATAAGATAAGGTGCCGCTATCTCCTTGCGATACATCGAGAGTTCCTCTACCAACGAAGGCATTGTATCGTACCCTTTGGCGTAAGCGTCCGCAAGTTTAGTCCTGAAGTTAACATATAGCTGCACATAATCCTCCAGTGCTTTGCGCTTCTCGTAAGTACATGCCGTAGCTGGAGCCGAAGCATCTTGCCCGATGCTCTGCAGAAACTCCTTCATAAACTCTGACTTCAGAATTTTTTGACCCCCCACCTCAAAAACTACAGGGTCGGCATTATTTGACTGAGACCGGACTGCCACCGAGAGGCAGACCACAACTGCTAACAAAAATATCTTTTTCATCTAAAAAACACGATTATTGTGACAAACAAAAGAGAATAGACCAAACTAACCAGCTGTTGACAACATTATCTTGAGTAGTTAGGAGCCTCACGGGTGATAGCAATATCATGTGGATGGCTCTCGGTATATCCAGCAGCAGTGATTCTGATAAACTTGGCCTGCTGCAACGTGGCGATATCGCGGCTTCCCGTATAGCCCATGCCCGATTTCAATCCACCTACCAACTGGTAAAGCACCTCGTTGAGGGTACCTTTGTACGGCACACGACCCACCACACCTTCGGGAACCAACTTCTTGGCATCTGTCTCCTTATCTTGGAAATAACGATCTTTCGAACCACACTGCATTGCTTCGAGCGATCCCATACCCCTGTAGCT
>JAGHVA010000212.1 GCA_018064565.1 Candidatus Colimorpha onthohippi | reverse complement strand
GGTTGGTAATGAGCCTTCATTATGACGAAACGAGAAAGCCGATTGTTGAAATAAAATCGTTTTGAAAAATCTTTTTTATATATTGTTTTTCTGTATCGCTTGCTGTGCTTTACCTGCTCAGGAGGTCTTGACTCCGTTGCGCCCAGTTTTGCCGCTGCAGTCAAGACCTACTAAAGGCAACGTGCGCATAGAATTGCCTTTCTTTGACGATTTCTCCGACTATCTCGGTACCCCTTCTCTGTCGCGATGGAAACAGGGTGGTGGTGCTTTTGTAAGCCCGTCGTTTGCTCGTTGTGCTCCGACAATAGGGTCAGTTACGCTTGATGCTTATAATGCTGATGGCAACTTGTATGTCAATACTCCTACTACCGAACCATTTGCAGCCGATACTCTTACATCGCTCCCTATCCGTTTGGATTCGGCATTGGCATTCGGAGCTCAGGCTCGTAGTCTTGCCGACTCTATCGGGCTGTCGTTCTATTATATGCCAGGAGGCGGATATGGCGATATGTGGAAGCGCATCGGTGATTCTCCAGACCATCCAGATTCGTTGTTGTTAGAGTTTTATGATGCGGTTCATGACCAATGGAACCTTGTATGGTCAACCGCAGGTATCAGTGCTGACTCCTTGATTGCCAGAACAGGCAGCCCTTGGCAGTATGTTTATGTGGGCATCGATACCGATGTTTACCTAACCGCTGATTTCCAATTCCGTTTCCGCAACTATTGCAGCCTTGACAACACGGTCGAAATCGGATTTGTTGAAAATAGCGACCAGTGGCATATCGATTATGTCTTCTTGAATGATAGGCGCCAGCGGGGCAAGAAAGCGCTTTTTGATGTGGCATTTGTTCAGCAGCCACCTCCAATGTTGCAGCGTTATTATGCCATGCCTGCCCGCCAGTTTAGGGGGTCGGATATGGCAGTGAATATCGAAGTGCCTATCACCAACTTGGATGCTACCACACACGCTATTCACGATTATCATTATCGTATCACCTATCCCGACGGCTCTTTGCTGCCTGGCGGTGATGGGGTACCTATTATGGACAATATTGATCCCTATGATTGGACCAACTCGTATTATTGGGTGCATAGCGATATTCACTGTCGATTTGATACGGGTGTGTCGTTCAAAAAATATGTGGTTACGCATGTCGTAACGGGCGGTGGTGGCGATAGTTATCGTTCCAACGATACTATGCGATTTGTGCAGTATCTTGAAAACTATTATGCTTACGACGATGGCAGTGCCGAAAACGGATATGGGGTTACATCGCAGTCGAGTGCTCCAATGATCGCCTGCCAGTACGATTTGCATGTGGAGGATACGCTCACGGCAGTAGCCTTGTATTTCAACAAAACGCGTGCTGGCGAGAACGAGCAGATTGGTTTTTATATCACCGTATGGGAGGATGCGGGCGGCACCCCTGGTCGCATTATCTATCAGGACCATGAGATGCGTTTTGCTATGTTTGAGGGGCTTAACAAGTTTGTGATGTATCGTTTGGAGAGCCCAATTGTAGTTAGTGGTACTGTGTATGTGGGTATTGTTCAAAGCGGTGCTGGTATTATCAACATCGGTTTTGATCGCAACAGCAACGCTTCGCAATATATGTATTATAATGTAGGCGGTGCTTGGTCAACATCTTATTTGGAGGGCTCGTTGATGATGCGTCCTTATTTTGGATTGCAGGCCTCTATGCAGCAGATTATGCCCATTGTTTCCAATCAAGGGTTGCGTATTTTTCCCAATCCTGCTACTTCTATTGTCTATGTCGATTGTCCGACAACATCTGAGGTCGAAATTTTTGATATGTGTGGGCGATCAGTCTTTAGACGTCAAGGTACAACGTTCTCTGTGGCGGGTTGGCGAAAGGGCTGTTATCTGGTGAAAGTGGACGGCAGGATGGCTCGGTTGTTAGTCCGTTAGTTATAAGTCATCGTTGCCAGGCGTATCGTCGTCGTCATCAAAAACATCATTATTGTATGCTCAACAGC
This sequence comes from Candidatus Colimorpha onthohippi, assembly GCA_018064565.1. Taxonomy (GTDB): domain Bacteria; phylum Bacteroidota; class Bacteroidia; order Bacteroidales; family P3; genus Colimorpha; species Colimorpha onthohippi. The sequence continues at coordinate 7,879 of JAGHVA010000212.1, read as the reverse complement.
GAAGATATTTTGTCGTCTGACTTCGAGCAGTCAGATCAGATTTCCGAAGATTTATACGAACATCATCATATCGTAGTTGACCGTGGTCAGGAGTCGATGCGGCTTGACAAGTTTTTGCAGCTTAGACTTCAAGGCATCTCTCGTACAAAAATCCAGGCAGCTACCAAGGCCAATTGCGTACGTGTAAACGACAATCCTGTCAAGTCAAGCTATAAGATTAAGCCGCTCGATGTGATAAGCGTTCTGCTGCCCGAACCTCCGCATGAAACCGAACTGTGCCCCGAGCAGATGCCACTCAATATTGTGTATGAGGATGATGATGTTTTGGTAATTGAGAAGCAGCCTGGTTTGGTCGTTCACCCTGGAGTGGGTAATTTTACAGGCACATTACTCAACGGGTTGCTTTTCCATATGGGCGTTGGGCAGGTGGCGCCGCAGCCAGCATCCAGTTCAAAATATCCTTATCTGGTGCATCGTATCGACAAAGATACTTCTGGATTGCTGCTGGTTGCAAAAAATGAGGATGCACAGGTTATGCTCGCCAAACAATTTTTTGACCATACTATCGATCGAAAATATAGCGCATTAGTGTGGGGCGATTTCCGTGAGGATAGTGGCACCGTAGTGGGTAATCTTGATCGCAGTCCCAAGGATCGTAGAGTGATGGCAGTATGTGATGATGATCATGGAAAGCATGCTGTTACCCACTGGCGCGTCATAGAAAGGTTTGGTTATGTAACCTTGGTAGAGTGTGTGTTAGAAACTGGCAGAACACATCAGATACGTGCACACATGAAACATATCGGGCATCCGTTGTTTAGTGATGCCGCTTATGGAGGCGATCAAATATTAAAAGGTACCACTTTCTCACATTATAAACAGTTTGTCGAAAACACCTTTCGCCTGTTGCCTCGACAAGCTCTGCACGCTAAACTATCGGGTTTTGAACACCCCACAACTCACCAACGGCTCCTTTTTGAAAGTCCTTTGCCGCCTGATTTTCAGTCTGCACTGCAAAAATGGCGCGCCTATGCCACCGGCAGTAATAGTAATGCATAAATACTTTCGGACAATACCGATGAGGCAAGGTCGGCGAATGGTTCGGTTTCGCTTCTCTCTGCTTGCAGGGTTGGCGAATTGTTCGGTTGCGCTTCTTCCTGCTTGCAGGTTTGGCGAATGGTTCGGTTGCGCCATGCTCGGCATGGTGCCAACATAGCCGAACCCAAAACATCTAAATTTGCAAGCGGTTTCGCTCCTCTCTGCTTGTAGGGTTGGCGAATGGTTCGGTTGCGCCATGCTCGGCATGGTGCCAACATAGCCGATATTCTAATCTGTCGCCAGTGAAAAATATTCACGCACTTGTTAGTATCAGCTTTTTTATCTAAATTTGCAAGCGGTTTCGCTTCTCTCTGCTTGCAGGGTTGGCGAATGGTTCGGTTGCGCCATGCTCGGCATGGCGCCAACATAGCCGAACCCAAAACATATCGAAACAATGTCTTTGTAATGTATAAAAGTTTCAAGAATGCGCTCCGTCACGTTACGGACTACTACGAGTTGCTGGTCGAAGAAACCAAGGCCAAAAGACAGGTCGGAAGCACCAACGAATGGGTGCTGGACAACTACTACATGCTCTCTGAGCAGGAAAAGGTGCTACGGGTGGAGCTTCGCAGCAAGACACTGCGCAATTTGCCACGTCAAAGAACGGAGCTGCTTGTCTCGCTTTTGTCGGGATTTTTGGAACGTACCTATTACCAACTTGACAAAAACTTTCTGTTTCGTTTTCTCTCTACCCGTCAGGCGCGCGAGAAGGACTACTTCAGTTACGATGAGGTAGGCTTGCTGTTGACGTTGCTCAAATACCAACTTGTGCTGAAGTTGGCAGACCTCTGCGACCATCTGTATGCCTCTGGCAGTTATAAGAGTGCTGTGGGCGATGTGGGGGCTCTGGCGCCAGAACAAGTGGATCAGGTTGCCAAGGACAACCTGTTGATGATGAACCTCTTCAACTCGCTCAAGAAAGCTACCAAGATAGAGATGTCTGAGGTGTACGACCGTGTGAGTTTCTCTGAGCGGGCTCTGCGTGGCGAAAAGGCTGGAATGTACGACCAGATGTACGATGCCAACAAGGCTGATTACCGGGCGCAGATAGTACGCAAGGCTCGCCGCAAACGGCAGGACGAATACAAATATGTGCTACAACTCGTGGAAGAGGCCGACAAGCGAGGCGAGCATGTAGGTTGGCAACTGTTTCCTCCCAAGGCGTGGAAACGTAGGGCTTATATATATGTGTGCGTAGTGGTGGGCATGTCGTTGCTGCTGGCGGTGTTTTTCGCTACATTGGCTATGGGCTGCTATCGTAGCAATTTCGAAGGTCCTACATCGGTAGGATGGTGGGTGGTGCTCGGCGTGTGTGCTCTGCTGATGGTGGTGCCGTTCAGCCAGATAGTGATAGACCTCTTCAACAACCTGCTTTACCGTATCCATAAGCCACGTGGCACGTTCAAACTGAAATTTAAGGATGGCATCATCCCTGACGAGTATGCCACCATGGTTATCGTCCCCACCATCCTCAAAGATGCAGCCAAGACGCGCCAGATGCTGAACCAGCTGGAGGTGTATTACCTTAGCAATGGAGCGGTCGAGAACCTGACTTTTGCCTTGCTTGGCGATGCCGCGGCTATCAGCAGCGAAGAGGCACCCTATGACCAGGAGGTGGTGGATGCCGGACTGGAAAAGGTGCGCGAACTGAACGAAAAATACGGGCGGCCGATATTCCATTTCGTCTATCGTCGCCGCGCCTATAGTCAAGGCGAGCAGTGCTGGCTGGGCTTTGAGCGCAAGCGCGGAGCCATACTCCACTTTAACGACCTGCTACTCGGACGCCTCAGCGATGAGGAGAAGCAACGCTACTTCCGCTGTGAGACCATCAGCGACTACCTACGCTCCTGCGACCCGACGGGCGCAGGCTACCGTTGCCCCGTGCAGTTCGTCATCACTCTCGACACCGATACCGAGTTGGTGCTCTACTCCGCGCAAAAACTCATAGGGGCCATGGCGCACCCGCTGAACCGCGCCGTGCTCTCCGCCGACAAGCGGCGCGTGGCGAGCGGCTATGGTATCATGCAGCCGCGCGTCAACGTAGATGTGGAGGTTACCAACAAGTCGCGCTACGCCCAACTCTTCTCTGGACTCGGCGGGCTGGACGTCTATACCACGGCATCGTTCGAGTTGTACCAAGATATCTTTGATGAGGGGTCGTTTTGTGGCAAGGGTATTTACGACTTGCGTATCTTCCAGCAGGTGCTGCGTGGCACATTCCCTCAAAATTTGATATTGAGCCACGACTTGCTGGAGGGGTGCCACCTGCGTTGTGGACTTATCAACGATGTAGAGCTTTTCGACGACAGCCCATCCAACTATCTCGATGATGCCAAACGCCACCACCGTTGGACGCGTGGCGATTGGCAGATAACTCCGTGGCTATGGAACCATGTGCGCAACGAGGCTGGCGAAAAAACTGTCAACCAGGTAAATGCAATAGGACGGTGGAAAATATTAGACAACCTGCGTCGCAGCTTGCTGAGCCTTGCGCTATTGCTTTCTATCTTTTTTGGCTTTGCCTTTGGCAACATCAACCCAGTGTGGTTCCTATTAGTAGTATTTCTTGTGGTCTGTCTGCCTTTCGTCTTTTTTATCATAGGACGCGTGCGACACCTGCCGCGCTTGGGTAGGCAGTACCGCTACTACATGACCCTGCTGCACGGTATGGCAGTGGTGATGTACAAGACCATCGTTACCTTTGCCCTCATCCCCAAGGAGGCATTCCTCTATACCGATGCTATAGTTCGGTCGCGCTACCGCATGCGTATCAGCCACCGTCACCTACTGGCTTGGGTGCCAAGCGACGAGGCAGCACGCAGCACCAAGGGTACACGCGCCGACTACTGCGCCAAGTTCTGGCCTAACTTCGTCTGCGCTGCCGCACTTATCGTTGTCTGTGCACTGCGTCTGGTGAGCGGCGGGTGGAATGGAAGCACCGTGAGTACGGTGTGGCTCCTCATAGCTGCTGCCTTTACGAGCCTCTGCTGGATAGTGGCTCCTTTCCTGATGCACTTTCTTGGTTCCAAATTTAGCAAGAGCATGGTGCACCTAAACAACGACGAGTTGGATGAGGTGCGCAAGTGGGCTAAGGACACGTGGCATTTCTTCGATACCTTAATCAACGAAGAAAACAACTACCTGATGCCCGACAACTACCAAGTCAACCGAGCCTCGCTGTGCGACTACAAGACCTCGCCTACCAACATAGGATATTCGCTCACCGCCATCGTCTCTGCCGCTGAGTTGGGATTTGTGACGCATAGCGATGCTGTAGGACGCTTGGCGCATGTTTTGGATACTGTGGTGCAACTGCCCAAGTGGAACGGTCACCTCTACAACTGGTATCACATACATACCCTCAAGGAGTTGCCCAACTACTTCATCTCTACTGCCGATAGTGGCAACTTTGTAGCCTGTCTTTATGTCGTTAAGGGCTATTTGGAAAGTCTGTTAGACCCCTATTCCGATACTCGGCGTGTTGACCTTACTGTGGACGATAATGCCCATGCTGCGGCTCAGCTGAGTCGCGTGATGCGACTGATAGACCACACCGACTTCTCGTGCCTGTATAATGCCGAATTGGGTGTATTTAGCGTTGGCTTCGACACCTGCTCGGGGCAGTTGCTGCCTTACAACTACAACAACTTTGCTTCCGAGGCGCGCGTTACCAGCTACCTATCCATCGCCAAGGGCGATGTGCCCTATAAGCATTGGTTCTGCCTCGACAAGACGTTGGTGCAGTATCGCCGTTACAAAGGCGTTGCATCGTGGTATGGCACGATGTTTGAATATTTCATGCCTTTGGTATTCTTGCGCACCTATAGGCATACGCTGATGGACGAGACCTACAGCTTCGCCATACGCGCGCAGCGCGAGTTTATACGCAACGTCTTGCGCGGCAGCCATCCTACCACGGATGACGGTAATATGTTGCAACTTCCGTGGGGCATTAGCGAGACGGCTTATCACGAACTCGATGACTCGCAGAACTACAAGTACCACGCTTTCGGTGTACCCTACCTGAAGTTCCAAAATACTACGCCCGACCGTATCGTCATCTCTCCTTACAGCTCGTTGCTGGCTATGCCGGTGGCGGATCGCACGGTGTATGACAACATGCAACGGTTTATGGCGTTGGGAATGTACGACGAGTACGGATTCTACGAATCGTACGATGCCGAGGATCGCGAATGCGTGCGCGCCCATTATGCACACCATCAGGGTATGATACTCGCCTCGTTGGCCAACTACCTCGTAGATGGTTGCTTGCAGCGCCATTTTGAACGCGACCCGCAGATGGTCGCCAAGCAGACCTTGCTCAAAGAGAAAGTGCAGGTGCGTCCCTATATCGACCTCAAGGTTACGGAATATAAACGCTATCAATACGATAAGACGCCTGTAGAAGCCGATAACCGCGAGTACACTACCATCGCTAATGTTCCTGAGGTGGGTATTCTCAGCAATGGCACCTACACTGTGATGCTCGACGACCGCGGTGCAGGCTTTAGCCGCTGGGGTAATGTGCAGCTGAACCGTTACCGCAAGGTCGGATCTGAATATTACGGTCAGTTCCTCTATGTGCGCGACCTGGCTACCGACCGCCTGTGGTGCAACACCTACGCACCGCTTGCCGTCATGCCCGACCACTACCGTGTGGTCTTTGCCTCCGACCGCGTGAAGTATTATCGCAGCGACGGCGGTATCGATACGCTCACCGAAATCACCGTCGCCAAGGATCGCAACGCTGAGTTGCGACGATTTACCTTCACAAACAACACCAAACGCGATGTGGTGTTGGAGATTACCACCTATGGCGAGGTGATATTATGCCCACACCAGAACGATGAGGCGCACCGCGTGTTCAACGGCATGACTATCACCAGTGAGTACGACGCTGAGGCAGATGCACTCATCTTCACTAAGCCAGCTCGCGAGAATGTGAAGACTACATACTACATGATACACAAGCTGTTCGTGGATGAGGCCGACGATACGGCTACAGCCTCGATGCCTAAGACTGCTATTGGTGGGTCTGCACTCGATGCGGTGCAGTACGAGACTTCTCGTCTGCGATTCCTTGGTAGGGGCAACACCACACAGCATGCCGATGTCATCGAGACGCGCCAGAATCTCAGCGGCACGGTGGGCACTACGCTCGATCCCGTGATGTCTATGCGCCGCCGCCTACGCATACCCGCAGGCGACAAGGCTATGGCATTCTTGCTGGTAGGCTTTGGCAAGTCGCGCGAGCAGTTGATGGCTATGGTGCGCGACTACCACGATGCCTTCTCTGTCTCCAATGCTTTTGAGATGGCCACTGTGTTCAGCAATATGCGTACCTCTATGAGTTTGCTGAATGGTGCGGAGATGAACCTCTACAACTCTATTTTCAAATACTTGATGCACGTGGCTGTGGTAGGCGATGCGCAGGGACGCATCAAGGCAGGCAATACCTTGGCGCAGTCGGGGCTTTGGCGCTTCGGTATCTCGGGCGACCTTGCTATATTGCTGCTGGAACTCGACAGCCTGGACCACGCCAGTTATGCTAAGGAGGTGCTCCAAGCTTACGAGTACTACAAAGTGCGCGGTTTGCACCTCGATATCGTCATCGTCAACGACGAGCAAGGCGATCGTCGTGAACGCCTCACGCGATACATCATGGATATGGCCAATTTAGAGCACCTCAGCGTGGTGAAAAATCCCGTAGGGCGCGTCTATGTGCTTAATGGTACAGAAATCAGCGATGCCGAGCGCACATTGCTGCGCACTGTAGCTCGACTTACGCTTACTTCGGCTGGCGGAGTGTCGCTCGAAGAGCAGTTGGCAAATATGGAACGCGAGAACCAGCACTATCAAGATAAAGAGCAGTTCGAACCGCTACACCCTATATCTAAAGCTCGCGTAGGGCAGATGTCGCGCACAGCAGCGGAGTTGCAGTTCTACAACCAGTATGGCGGCTTCTCTCCCGACGGCTCTGAATACGTTGTTACCAATACCAACACGCCTATGCCGTGGGTCAACGTGCTGAGCAATCCTCGCTTTGGCTGTATCACAGGCTCTACGATGAGCGGTTTTACCTTCGCTTACAACGCTCAGCAGTTCAAACTCACGTCGTGGACCAACGACATAGTGCGCGATGCGGCATCCGAGATGCTCCTTATCGGTCATCGTCAGTTCGTGCCTTCTCAAGCCCGTCATGGACAAGGCTATTCGGAGTTCGAAGCCGAATACGAAGGATTCCAAGTCAGCGTGCGCATCTTTGTGGCAAGCGATGCTATGGCCAAATACTACCAACTGCGCATCGTCAACAAACTCGCCATACCGCAAACGCTCGCCATCGATATGGCATACAAATTGGTGCTCGGCACCACCGAAGAGGAGACGGCTCGATATCTCGACTCTAATTGGGTAGCCGAAGACAACGCACTACGCGTGCGCAACACCTACCACGAGACTTATAGTCACGCTACTGTCTTGCTCACCGCCCTACAGCCCATTGAGCGTTGCAAGATAGACTACCCCAACCGCAAGCTCATAGGCTTCGACTTGCCATTGCCAGCCTCTGGAACCGCTGAGGCTACCTTTATAGTGGCTGTCGAAGACCTCCATCCACAAGATGGTATGCAGGTGGTAAGTGCCTCCACTCTTGCCCAGCGCGACCCCAACGAGGCTTTCTCACATGTCCGCCAGTTCTGGCAGCGCCATCTCGGCACTATCGAGGTGAGTACACCCGACCGTGCTTTTGATGTCATGGTCAACCACTGGTATCTTTATCAAG
>JAGHVA010000261.1 GCA_018064565.1 Candidatus Colimorpha onthohippi | reverse complement strand
ATCATATTGGATAGTATCAGAACCGATGGTGGCAAAACGAGCCTCAAAATTGTAATTATCCTCTACGATAAATAGAAAAGGGTTGTTTTGAAACGACTGGTCATCCATAGTCCACTCTACGAATCGATAGCCTTGCTGAGCGGTAGCCAAAAGTGCTACAGTATCACCCTCTAAATAAATGCCTGCTCCTGACACAGAGCCTCGGTTATTATCACTTACCGTAGCCGAGACGCGATAACCGGGCTGGCTGCTATTGGGGATGATATGCGTAATAGCCTCATTATCTATATTGAACGTGTAGGTGCTGTTGCCGCCGATGCCATTGCCACCTGGGTTGAGCTGCCCTACTACATAATAGCCATCACAACTGCCTCCCCACCCCCAATTAAAGTGAAACTGATTGGACGTATTGAAACCATCACATACAAAAGCATGACCTCCGCCACCATTCTCATCGCTCCCAGAATAAAGGATTGGACGCAATGCGAGAAGCTCTGTCTGAAGCATCTGGATCCATCCGCTGTTAGTATATTCACTCTTCGAATGACCCTGAATATCGGTACTATAATCAAAATAATCAATCAAAGCCCAGTTGACAGACGGGTAGTAGCGACTGGATGAGTAAGTATAAGCTCCGCTTGCATCAACGCCATAACCCATCTCGACTGCCACACCGCAATGATACATCAAAGTAGCCACCGCCTCCATTTGCGCCTGAGTACTGCTACTGGTCAGCATATTAGGCATCATATCCCACTGATAGACCGTATTTTCGAAATCGGCACTCTGGGTTCCAAAATCACGACAATAATATGAATGAGATCCAACCCCATGGTTAGGATGACTCCAATATCTCATAATCTGCGACATTGCCGTAGCCACACAACCCGTAACAGCGCGACTATGCGCACGACTACTATAAGGACATAGACTGTTGTAATACGGACTCTGATTCCATTTTGTGGTAAGCATCGGAGCTACCGATTGTGCTGTATAGGATGGGAAGGGATCATCGTCCACAAGTGCATCCCACTCTCTACTTGCCTCCGACCCCGCGGTGATATGCTGCGACTGCAAATAGCGAATTTCGGCAGCATATCCTGCAATCCACGACTGGATGTGAGCAGGCATCTCCTTGTCTTGAAACTGACCATCCGTCGAATATGCCAAGATGGGGCGTACTGCATCGTCGGCTGCCACCAACACAAACCCCTGAGGCAAACAATTGAACAGCCACAACTGGTCGTAACCTGCGGGATGAATGGGGTCAAGCCAAATCAACTTATCGGCATTCGGAACTTTTTGATTCATAAAACTTTGAGCCACCTGGAGCGCCATCTTACTATCAATGGGACCAGCATACGAAAACGATGCGATAAGGAGGAACAACAAAAAAACAAAGAGGTTAGTTTGTTGTTTCGCAACAGTCGTTTTTTGAGCCTGCCTATTGGCAAACGAGCTCAACTTATAGAAGACCATTTTCTGCATGACATAACGGATTAAAATTAAACGACAAATCAACACACAAAGCTCGAAAACGCACTAATTGTTATAGGTTGTTATTGATAGGCTATTAGAGCAATAAACCCAATGGC
>JAGHVA010000185.1 GCA_018064565.1 Candidatus Colimorpha onthohippi | reverse complement strand
ACTCTCTGATCAATTGGCTGATGAGCAATCAAGGATAGATCAAGAAGATTTGGCAGAAGATGCAGAGATGGTTCGTAGGCTTTTGAAAAACTTGGTGACTTTGTCATTTTCACAGGAAAAATTGATTCCAGCTGTCTCAGGTACATATATTCAAGATCCAAAATATCAAGATATTATAGCTGATCAGAATAAGGTTAAGTCTGATTTCCGAGGGGTTGAGGATTCATTGCAAGCTATTTCAAGCCGTCAGGTAGCAGTAGCTTCGGCGGTAACCAAAGAGGTGTCAGAGGTCAATGAAAATATTGCAAGGTCGCTCTCCACTTTATTGCGTTGCAATCAGTCGTTTTATGGTGGCTCAAAAAATAGTAGCGCATCTCAGCCTATGCAATATGCTATGACATCTATCAACAATTTGGCTTTGATTTTAGCTGAGTCGTTAGACAAAATGCAGAATCAGATGCGTCAGAACAGCATGAGGCAAAAAGGCTCCAAAAACAGTTCCTCGATGAAAAAGAATGGCAGCTGTAGTAATCCTGGGAAAGGTAAACCATCGCCGAAGTCATTAAAACAGATGCAGGATGAGTTGAACAAACAGATGGAAGCGTTAAAGAAGGAATTGGAAAAGCAAGGTAATAAACCTGGGCAAGGTCGTAGAAAATTGGGTGAAGGGCGTCAGATAAGTGAGCAGTTTGCAAAGATGGCTGCGCAACAAGAGATGATACGTAGAATGATGCAAGAGTATGGTCAAGAGATGAAACAGACGGATGCAGGTAATGGAAAATTAGCGAAAGAGATTGACGAGATAATGCGGCAAATGGAACAGACAGAAACAGATTTAGTCAACAAAACGATATCGCAGCAGACAATTATTCGCCAGCAGCAGATAATGACACGTCTGCTCGAGCATGAGAAGGCGGAGATGCAACGTGATCAAGATAGCCGTCGCCAATCGCAAGAGGCTACGGATCGGTATCAACCTTCTCCATCGGATCTTAAAGCATACGAGCAGCTGAAGCAGCAAAATCAAGATTTATTTAGGACTACCCCACCCTCATTAACACCCTATTACAAGTCTAAGGTTACGAACTATTTTTATGGTCTGGGTGATTTTTGATATTATTATTTAGCAGGATTGATTTTTTGCTGCCATGCAGAGATCAATTGTAAGTAGTTGTCTTTTTAGTATAGGGTGTTTATTAACTGCTGTTTGTATTTTGTTGTTTTAAGTCTCAAAAAAAATATATATCTTTGTTTTTCGATTTGGCATTGTTCGTATGATAAAAAATATTGTAATACAATCGAGTAATGAAGGTATCGTTGCTGCCGATGCTTTTGTCGAGGCGTTGTGTGATGAGTTGCATCTGCAAAATCTTCAAGGTACTATAACGTTGGCAGTAGCTCAAGCTGTAAAAAATGCTATTTTCCATGGTAATAAAGGAGATGCTTCAAAAACAGTTTCTATAGCGTGTGATTATTGCAGGGGCGGTATCTATTTTCAAGTGTCGGATCACGGTGATGGGTTTGATTATGAGCGTTATGGGTTGTTGACTTCCGATGATGAAGGCACAGGTATATTTATTATCAAGACGCTTGTTGACAAGATGGAGTATTCGGATGGAGGCAGGACATTGAGGTTAGAGTTCTTGTTGGATGGTATTGACTCCTCTATGGCGATGAGCCGAAGGAAGTCGTTACAATATTTTTATAATAAGACTTCGGTCGAGGCAAAATAAATATTGATTATATCGCAAGGCGGCCAACAGCAGTTGGGCGCCTTTTTTGATAGTGTGTGGCTGTAATATTTGAGTACTATTTGTCGTGAAAATCTAAATATCGAAATCTCAAACGCTGAAATTTGCAGTATTTTGTGTCTAAGTGGTTGTGTTACTGTGTGATGATGTTGTTTGGTGTGCAACAATAAATTCTTTTAGATAAATTATTATAACGTAATGGCTATAACATTTGCTGTAACTGATGTTGATTTTGAACTCCCAGAAGCAGACCGAGTCAAAAAATGGATTATTGCTACGATTGAGAACCAAAATTTGAAATTAGGCAATATTGGTTATCTCTTTTGTTCCGATGCTTATTTGTTGGAGGTAAATAAGCAATACCTCAATCATGATACATACACAGATATTATAACCTTCGATTATGTTGAAGCGGATCGTGTGTCGGGCGATATATTGATTAGTGTGGATAGGGTATCAGAAAATGCCAAAATATTTCAAGTGCCATTTGAGCAGGAGTTGCACAGAGTGATTATTCATGGGATTTTGCATTTGTTGGGGCAAGAAGATAAAAGCGATAGGGATGCCGCTATGATGCGCAAAAAAGAAGACGAAGCTCTTTTGAATTGGAATACAATCGGATAGTATTATTGTTTCGTGTGAAACACATGTATTCTTTTGTTGTGATATTATGTTGCAATATGATGTAATAGTAGTAGGTGGCGGTCATGCTGGCTGCGAAGCAGCCGCTGCAGCGGCTCATTTGGGAGTATCAACATTGTTGATTACCCAAAATATTGAGACCATAGCGCAAATGTCATGCAACCCAGCTATGGGCGGTGTCGCAAAAGGTCAAATTGTGCGAGAGATTGATGCGTTGGGCGGAATGTCTGGTATTGTTACAGATCGTTCAATGATTCAGTTCCGGATGCTGAATCGTTCAAAAGGTCCAGCCATGTGGAGCTCACGGGCACAGTGTGATAAGCGTCTGTTTGCGCAAACTTGGCGCAGCATACTGGAAAATATACCTAACTTACAGCTATGGCAAGATGAGGTGGTTAAGGTTTTGGTAGATGGCAACGTAGTCAAAGGGGTTGCTACTCGTATGGGATTGTCATTTATAGCTAAGGCGGTGGTGTTGACTAATGGTACATTCCTTAATGGCAAAATATATGTAGGCGAGCAATCGTGGGAAGGCGGTAGGATTGGTGAACGCTCAGCTTGCGGTTTGTCTGACCAACTGCTTGAATTAGGCTTTGTGGTAGATAGGTTAAAAACGGGTACACCAGTCAGAATTGATGGCAGGTCTATTCATTTTGACCGCTTGGAGGAACAACCTGGAGATGAGGCACCTCAGCATTTCTCGTTTTTGACAAGTCAGCCATTGTTGCATCAAACCCCTTGTTATTTGGCATATACAAACATACATACACACGATATTCTTCGTACAGGTTTTGACAGGTCGCCTATGTACACCGGACGGATACAAGGTCATGGACCGAGGTATTGCCCATCAATTGAAGATAAAATTGTAAGATTTGCAGACAAAGATAGGCATCAGCTGTTTGTTGAACCTGAAGGGTTGAGCACCAACTCGTATTACTTGAACGGGTTTTCATCGTCGTTGCCATTGGAGGTGCAACTGGAGGCACTGCATAGTATTCAGGGGTTTGAAGATGCGCGGATATACAAACCTGGATATGCTATAGAGTATGATTATTTCCCGCCCACACAATTGTCTTATACACTTGAAACCAAACTCGTTGAGGGTCTATATTTCGCAGGTCAGATTAATGGTACTACAGGCTATGAAGAGGCTGCCTGTCAGGGTTTGATGGCCGCTATCAATGCTGTTCAGAAGATTAAAGGTCTGCCTTCGTTTGTGCTGACTCGAACGCAGGCATACATCGGTGTGCTGATTGATGATCTGGTGACAAAAGGTGTTGACGAGCCGTATCGTATGTTCACTTCTCGTGCAGAATATCGCATATTATTGCGTCAGGATAATGCAGATCAGCGACTTACGCCCTTGTCGTATGCTTTAGGTTTGGCTAAAACTGAAAGGATGCGTAGGGTAGAGCAGAAGCAGAGAGCAGAAACGATGGTTTCCGCAGCATTATGTGATATGCCTGTAACTCCAAGTCAAGCGAATGCGATGTTGGAACGCCATAACACGCCTATATTGCAGCAAAAAGTGAAGATGGTAAGCTTGTTGTTGCGACCCGAATTGTCAATGATGGATATCTTGGAAATATCTCCAGAACTTAGACAAATGACGCAGAGGATAGATTGTGATATGTGTGATGAAATACTGCAGTCGGTAGAAATATCCTTAAAATATCAGCGCTATATCGAAAAAGAGCAGGAAGTGGCTAACCGATTATTAAAGTTTGAGGAGCTGAAGCTTCCAGATACGATTGATTATTTCGGATTGCAGGCACTCTCGTACGAGGCGAGAGAAAAACTGTCTAAGATGCAACCCAAAACCATCGGTCAGGCTTCGCGAATTAGTGGCGTCTCGCCAGCAGATGTATCGGTACTTATTATCTATTTATCTAAATTGGGTAAGTGATGGTACGTTTCACACGAAACATAGATGCTAAATATCTTATTTAATGACATTTACTAATTAACTATACGATTTTTTGAAATGAAAAAACACACACTTTCAGATTGGGTTTCAGCTACCCGTTATTGGTCTTTTTCTGTTTCTGCATTTCCAGTATTGGCTGCAATAGCCTATCTGTATGCTACTCGTGATGCATCTTGTATCAATGTTTTCAATGCTGTATTGGCTTTGGTGGGTGCCGTAGTATTTCATGCTGCTGGCAATCTCTTGAGCGATGTAGGTGATTACAAGACTGGTGCGGACAGCAAGGAGTCGTTTGCAGTTCCAAATTTGGTCAATCATATATTCGAAACTCGTGAGTATATCCGTTTTGCAGTGTCGCTTTTGGTGGTAGGCATCGCAATCGGACTTTTCTTGACATCGAGATGCGGTTGGTCTCTTTTGATTATTGGTGTAATAGGTTCTCTGTTAACTTTGTGTTATACGCAAACTAAGTTTTATTTGTTGAGCGATTTGCATATTTTTCTCGTCTTCGGTGTTATTATATTGTTAGGTACATCGGTTGCGGCTACAGGTAGTATTTGTTGGGATGTCTTGTGGCTGACTGTCCCGTTGGGATTTATCACATTGTCGGTGTTGCATATCAACAACACGCGTGATATTGTAACAGATCAAGCTGTAGGTATTCATACCATAGCTTCTACTATGGGTGCTCGCTGTGCGGTAGTTACCTATTGTGTTTATCAAGTGCTTCCTTTTGTGTGGATGGTATGTTGTGCTGTTGGTGGCGTGCTTCCATGGACGTCGTTGCTTTGTTTGTTAGGCATTATCCCTGCAGTACAAAATGTGCGTCAGGCTTCGCGATTCAAAGTAGAGGGCAATCAAGCTATTCTTATGCTCGACCTTTCTTCGGCTAAACTGCAATTGGTGTTTTCGCTTACACTTACAGCGGGTCTGTTTCTCTCTTTGTTGGTCAGATAGTCGGTCTGTTCTTCTTCGCCATTGGGTGAATCTGTGTGTGGATAAGCATAAATGTCAATGTAAAATCTATAAGTTATGTGTTTGTAGCTATGCGTATTAGGATTGTATTACCAGTTGTTTTGGCTGCGTTGCTTTGGTTTTATATGTTCTCTCCATGGACGGCTGGACTTACTAATTTTTGGGTTACGATGGCTGTCTCAGGGTTACTGCTTTCTGCTATATCTGTAGTGTTTGGTAGAGAGTGGGTTGAAGATATAAAGGGTACTCGCAAGGTGTATCAGGTGCTTTGTGGGTTGGGTATAGCACTGCTGTTGTGGATCTTGTTTTGGGTGGGCAATTGGGCATCTAATCTTTTATTTGGATTTGCTAAATATCAGATTACAAGTATCTATGCAATGAAAGTAGGGCTGCCTTCTTGGCTGATTGCATTGCTGTTGCTGCTTGTGATTGGCCCTGCTGAGGAGCTTTTTTGGAGAGGGTATGTGCAGAGGACGCTTGTGTGTGAAATGGGCAAGATAAAGGGCTTTGTAATCACTACGGCTGTATATACGCTAATCCACGTCTGGAGTTTTAATTTTATGCTGATTATGGCTGCTTTAGTATGTGGTGTGATATGGGGAGGACTTTATTTATTGCGACCTAAATGGTTTTTGGCATTGGTGTTGTCGCATGCGGTATGGGATGCTTGTGTGTTTGTGGTGTTCCCCATAGTGTAGTTGTATAGAACAATGTTATTGATATGGTTTTGTTTTATTTTCCAGACGTCGCATTCAGCGATTTGATAACACTTCCAGAAGATGAGTCCAGACATTGTGTCCGTGTGATGCGTCTTTCGGAAGGGTGCGAAATATATGTGGCGGATGGGCATGGGTTGATGTGTCGTTGCCAGATTGTGCATGCTGATAGTTCTGAGTGTGTGGCACAGGTATTGGAGCGTATGCCCAATTACGACAGCAGAAATTACCATTTGCATGTAGCTGTGGCTGCTACCAAAAATGCAGCTCGGATTGAATGGTTTGTCGAAAAGGCTATCGAGATAGGTATCGATGAGATAACTATCTTGGAATGTGATAATTCCGAACATACGAATCTTCGAGCCGAACGACTTCAAAAAATCGCTATCAGTGCCATGAAGCAGTCGTTGAGGGCTACATTGCCTGCAATTCATTCGTCTGTTCAATATTCGGAATTTATGAAGCAGTTAGAGCATACGGCTCAGCCTCTTTCGAAGTTGATATGTCATTGTGAGGGCAGTCAGCGTACGGGCATTAAGCAGGTATGCGACAAAGGTGATCATGTGGTGGTTTTAATAGGTCCAGAAGGCGATTTTAGCGAGTCAGAGATTGCTATGGCCAAGCAATGTGGTTTTTGTCCAATCACATTGGGAACATGGAGGTTGCGTACCGAGACGGCTGCTTTGTATGCTGTGGCAGCTGTCAATTTTATCAATTCATAACGGGATTATGACAAAACAGGGTCTAATATTCTTTTGGTTTTTTTTAGTTGTGGTAGCGGGCGGCTTGTCATCACAGACGGCAATAGCGCTGCTTCAATATGGTGGTGGCGGTGATTGGTATGCCAATCCAACATCGCTTACCAATCTAATTGCATTCTGTAATCAAGATCAAAATGCGAATATTCAACCGCAGTATGCCACTGTGCAGGTAGGTAGTTCTGAGTTGTTCAACTACCCGTTGGTTCATCTTACAGGGCATGGAAATGTGGTTTTTTCAGACCAAGAGGCTCAAAATCTACGTCGTTACCTTGTAGGAGGCGGTTTTTTACACATCGACGACAATTATGGGTTAAAGCAATTTATAGTTCCTCAGATGAAAAAAGTATTTCCCGAACTTGATTTTGTAGAATTGCCGTTCACGCATCCTATTTATCATCAAAAATATGATTTTCCGAATGGGTTGCCCAAAATTCATGAGCATGACGGTTTGTCACCAAAAGGGTATGGACTTATATATGAAGGTAGGTTGGTCTGTTTCTTCACGTGGGAATGCGATCTTGGTGATGGATGGGAAGACCAAGATGTTCATAATGATAGTGCAGCAACACGCCAAAAGGCATTGAGGATGGGTAGTAATATAGTGAGTTATGCGTTTAGCAATTAAGGCGCTTAGTGATATCTTAAATGAATATAATTTGCTGAAATTAAGAATATAATAGTAGTTAGATAAAAAAAATTTTGTCAGAATAAAAAAAAATCATACTTTTGCAAACGCTTTCGAGAGAGAGAAGCCCAGGTGGTGAAATTGGTATACACGCTACTTTGAGGGGGTAGTGCCGATAACGGCGTGCAAGTTCAAGTCTTGTCCTGGGCACCAATAATGGGACGTGGAGCAGTGGTTGCTCTGCGTTTTTGTTAAAGAGTCCAGT
>JAGHVA010000042.1 GCA_018064565.1 Candidatus Colimorpha onthohippi | reverse complement strand
TATTGCCACCGACAAATTAGACAAAGGCGTGCTGATATTCAACCAAGAGCGCGAACAAGGCTATATACTAAGCCTTGTAGAGTCCAGCTCTCGCAGTCTGGACAGCACCTATTGGCGCGATGCCTTCTTGCAGGTATGCCAACGCAAGGATCAATACTACAACACGCACACTGAGATGCAGGCTCTCAAACAGTTTGTAACCGACGAGTTACCACAACAATTTGAGGGGGTAAGCCGGGCAGACCAAGCCGATATGCTGAACCGCAGCGTGAGTTACTTTAAGAGCAACGACAGCTTCTCGGTCGAGGAATTTGCCCGTGAGGTAATTTCGCAGCCCGAAGTGATTGAGAGTTTTCAAAACTTTCGCGAGCGGTACCAGCAAGATAACGATATCGTGATGCAGGACGAATTTGCCATTGATGACGATGCTGTAAAACGCCAAAGTAGGTCGTTCAAGAGTGTCATCAAATTAGACAAAAATTTCCACATTTATGTCCATGGCGACCGTGATCTGATAGAACAAGGCGAGGACGAGCGTGGCAAATTTTACAAAGTATATTACAATCAAGAAAGCTAAACAACATATCCCATCATGAAACACACACTCATTTGTTTGGCGTTTGTGGGACTGATGTCCTGCTTATGGGCACAGGACAAACAGCTCAGTGCACTGTTTAACTACAATGCGTTTTATCTGCCCGAAGCGCAGAAGTCGTACGTAGAGACCTACCTCTCGTTCGATGCCTGGTCGTTGCAGTTTCAACCCACCGCCGATGGCAAATACAAAGCCACCGTTGAAGTAATATTGCAAGCCAAGCAGGGCGACAGCACTGTGTATATCAAGAAATACGATTTGAGCAGCCCTGCCACCGCCGACACCACCCTGCTTGATTGGAGTTTTGTGGATTTGCAGCGCTTTTATCTGCCCAACGGCATCTACACCATAGACCTCTCAGTACGCGACAAGGGAAGCCAAGCCCAAGCCAGTGTCGTACAGCAACGCATAGGGGTAGCCTTCGAGCACAAGAAAGCCTCGATGTCGAACCTGCAACTCATGGCATCGGTCAAGAAGACCACCACACAGAACCTCTTTTCACGCAGCGGCTACGACATGGAGCCTTACCTGTCAGACTTTATCCCCGAAGAGATTACGAAACTAAACCTATACTATGAGGTATATAACCTGCAACGCGAGGTAGGTAAAAATCCGTTTGTGTCGCTTGTCTTTATTGAAGACCAAGCCACTGGACGACGGGTGGGAGACATACAGCAGGCTGCACGCCACCAGACCTCACAGCTGGTACCCATATTTAGCCAAATAGACATACAGCAACTGCCGTCTGGTCGGTACAATTTGGTGGTTGAACTTCACAACAAAGCTGGAGAAAACATGCTGTATAAGAAGTTGCCTTTTGTGCGATCCAATCCAACCGTAAGCATAGCAGCCAGTGTGGCACCATCCGATGGCTCCTTCGCGGCAGACATCACCGACGAAAACAAGCTCAACTACTATCTTGATGCGCTCTATCCCATTGCCTCCGAAGCAGAGAAAAATGCCATCAAAGACATGATATCTCGTCCTGCGTTGACCGAGAAACAGATGTTTTTCTACAATTTTTGGTTACAACGCGATGCTATAGATCCCAAAGGCAAGTGGATTCAATACCGCGGATGGCTGGAATATGTGGATCAAGCCTTTGCCTACCCCCGCACGCCTGGCTACCGCACCGACCGCGGTAGGGTTTACCTACAATATGGTCCGCCCGACTTCATCCGCGATGAGAAGAATTTTGTTGGCGTGTTGAAATTAGGCTATGGGACGGACTTTGACGAGAAGTTGGGAGGCAGAGTAGCGCCTTCGCAAGGCAGCGTACACTACTTGCCCTACCAGCTGTGGCGATACAACAAATTAGAGACCGACGATGCCAACCGCGTATTTCTCTTCTGGGATGAATTCCGAAGCGGATTTTACAAGCTGTTAGTCTCCAACGCTCGAGGCGAAACCCTCGACCCGCTGTGGGAGCGCCGACTGTCGCAGCAACAGTTGGAGGAATATGTAGTAGGCGAGGTGGGCGAGCAGTTTAACCGAGGCTATTAGTGCGACAGAACTTTCATGTTGTATGTGCTGATATACTATCTGATTCGATATCGCCGTAAGGTTACGGCGACCAACTTGCTGCATGCCTTCCCTGACAAGAGCGACAAGGAGCGTAAAGCCATCGAACGCAGCTATTACCACCACTTGTGCGACTTGCTTACTGAGGGTATATTTAATTTGATATGCTCACGCGGACAGATTGTGCGCCGCTACAAGTTTTTGAATCCCGAGGTGGTGCACCAGTTTTACAACCAGCATAAGAGCGTAATCTTACTGTCGGCACATTACAACAACTGGGAATATATGATTACCAGTATCGGATTTCGATTCTACCACAATGGTGTGGGTGTTGGTAAGCCGCTCAGCAACCAGCACATTGCAGCATATATCACACAGCGCAGGTCGCGGTTCGGTACCGAGATTGTTGACCAGCACAATGTGCGGCAGGTGTTCCAATACTACCACGACCACAACATCCCCACAGCCTACCTGATGCTGGCAGACCAGTCTGTCAACGACGTGAACAAATGTGTGTGGACCACTTTTCTCAATCAAGAGACCCCTTTTATCTACGGCCCAGAGTATTTTGCCCGCAAATATGATATTCCCGTAGTTTATTACGAAGTCCATAAAACACGCCGACACCAATACGAGATCTCCTTTGAGGTGCTGTGCGATCAGCCATCCCTGACGCCACAGTATTCCATCACCAAGCAATATATCGGACGGCTCGACAAGCTGCTGCGCCAACGTCCCGACTACTGGCTTTGGACCCACAAAAGATGGAAACGACAACGTCCCGAAGGGATGCAATTGATGACCTTTAACGACAAGTAATCTCATACATTCGATGAAGACAGCCATCGTCATACTGAATTGGAACGGCCGCGACATGTTGGAGCGGTTTCTACCCTCTGTAACTCACTATTGCCCAACCGATGCTGAAGTTATCGTAGCGGACAACGGCTCTACCGACGACAGTGTGGCATTTTTACAACAGCACTACCCCACACTACGCACCATTATTTTAGACAAGAATTATGGCTTTGCCGAAGGCTATAACCGTGCGCTACAGCAGGTAGAGGCTTCCTATTTTGTACTGCTCAACAGCGACGTGGAGGTTACGCCTCACTGGGTTGAACCCGTGGTTGCGATGATGGACAACGACCCTACCATCGGAATGGCGCAGCCTAAGATGCTGATGTTCGACCAGCGCGACACCTTTGAGTATGCTGGCGGTGCTGGAGGATTTATCGATAGTTACGGCTACCCGTTTTGCAGAGGGCGATTGTTCAACTGCCTTGAGCAAGATCATGGGCAGTACGACGACCGCTGCGAGATATTCTGGGCTTCTGGAGCGGCTATGTTTGTGCGGTCAGGCCTATGGCGGCAGCTGGAGGGACTTGACGGCGATTTCTTCGCCCACATGGAGGAGATTGACTTCTGCTGGCGCGCCAAGAATGCAGGCTACAAAGCCTATTACTGCCCTGAGAGCATTATCTATCACGTAGGCGGCGGCACACTTCCCAAGAGCTCGCCACGCAAGACCTACCTCAACTTTCGCAACAACATGGCTTTGCTATATAAAAACCTGCCCCAGAAGAGACTTGGCTGCACCATTGCGCTACGCTACCTCCTTGACGGTGTGGCTGCACTCAAATTTCTTGCCGAAGGGCATCCTCAAGAGTTCAAAGCCGTGTATAAAGCGCACCAAGATTTTCGCAAATGGAGACCCAATTTGAAGGCCAAGCGGCTGAAGTGCAACCCACAGCCAGCCACAACCTGCATGTATCGCAAACTTCTGCTCATACAGCACTATCTGCTCCGCAAAAAAACATTCACACAACTATACCAATAACACTTTTTTTCGATAACCCGAGAGCAGAAGGCAGGCTCTGCTTGCTCTATGCTGGGGGTAGAAAACAGCACAAAATAAAAAAAAACAGAATCAATCTCATTATCCACATCGTTTGCAGCACACTTGTCTGCCGATTAAAAAAAACAATACACACACATGGTACGAGTTCGTTTTGCTCCAAGTCCGACAGGACCACTGCACATCGGCGGTGTACGCACCGCACTCTATAATTACCTTTTTGCCCGTCAAAACGGAGGTCAAATGATACTTCGTATCGAGGATACCGACCAGACCCGTTTTGTACCTGGTGCCGAACAGTATATCATTGAAGCTCTCAACTGGTTGGGCATCCAGTTTGACGAGGGCGTTCATATCGGTGGTCCGTATGGTCCCTATCGCCAGAGCGACCGCAAGCCCATGTACCGTCAATATGCCGACCAGCTCATCCATGATGGATGGGCCTACTATGCGTTCGATACCGCCGAAGCCCTTGATGCCAAACGCAAAGAATACGAGGCTCAACGGCGCACGTTCCAATATGACTGCAACACACGCAGCGAGATGGTCAACTCACTCTCACTGCCAGCCAACGAGGTTGCACGCCGACTCTCCAACGGCGACCCATACGTGGTGCGGTTCAAATTTCCCGACAACATAGACATCACCGTCCACGACCTTATCCGTGGCGATGTTACGATGAATAGCCGCCTACTTGACGATAAGGTGCTGTTCAAATCCGATGGCATGCCTACCTATCATCTGGCCAATATCGTAGATGACCATACCATGCTTATCACTCATGTGATACGTGGCGAAGAGTGGCTGCCTTCGGCACCGCTCCATGTGATGCTGTATAAGGCTTTTGGTTGGGAGGAAAGCATGCCGCAGTTTGCCCACCTTCCACTGTTGCTCAAACCTGAAGGCAACGGGAAGCTGAGTAAGCGTGATGGCGATAGGCTGGGATTTCCTGTTTTTCCACTCGACTGGCACGACCCCAAGAGTGGCGAACTCTCAAGCGGCTACCGCGAGCGTGGCTATAGACCTGAGGCTGTGGTCAACATCCTGGCACTCTTAGGGTGGAACCCCGGCACTGAACAAGAGATCTTGTCGATGGACGACCTCATACAGCAATTCAATATTGAGCATATCAGCAAGAGCGGTGCAAAGTTCAACGTCGAGAAAGCCAAATGGTTCAATCACGAATACATGCAGATGCTCTCCGATGAGGAGTTTGCAGATCTTTTTGAGCCACAACTCAAAGCGCACGGAGTTGAAGCAAGCCGCGATTATGTGGTGAAGGTGTGCGGCATGATGAAGGAGCGCATCAACTTCCCGTCCGAACTATGGGAGCAAACCAGCTATTTCTTTGTCGCACCTACGGAGTACGACCCCGCTGCTATCAAGAAACGTTGGAAGGCAGGCATGACGACCCACATGAACAAGGTAATCGAGATTTTGAATACT
Organism: Candidatus Colimorpha onthohippi; assembly: GCA_018064565.1. GTDB lineage: Bacteria > Bacteroidota > Bacteroidia > Bacteroidales > P3 > Colimorpha > Colimorpha onthohippi. The sequence goes on along the minus strand of JAGHVA010000042.1, from coordinate 4,052 downwards.
GTGCCATTTGAATACGATGCAATCCATAAGGCACTGCTTGACGACTACATACTGGGCAATCAACTCAATATGGGGCAGGTAATGAACTCACTGCGACTTGCGGTAGTTGGCAAGACCGTAGGTCCCGACATGCTCACACTCGTCATCACCTTAGGCAAAGAGGAAACCATCCGCCGTGTAGCACGTGCCATCGAGGTAATTGGCGAGGTAGAATAACATGGAGATGCTTGTACATCAAACTCTTTGTATCTAAAATCAGACATCTGTAATAGTCAACAAAACAAAAAAAAATAAACCTATGGAAAACGAATTTGAAAATACCCACATTGAGGAGACTCAAACTACTAATGAGACCACCAATGTCCAAATGGATAACAACTCACAACCGATGGATCAGCAACCCCGCAAGCGCACATGCAAATGCTGCGGCAATCCAATGCGCTGCCTGGTTATAGTCAACATCGTGCTGCTTATAGGACTGATAGTGCTGTATATATTCCATTTTACGGGAGTAGGCACCCACAGCAAAGTAAACACCAATGCTAAGGCACCAGTGGTAGGACAGAATGGGACACTCAAGATAGCCTACGTCAACAGCGACAGCCTGATTGCCAAATATCAGTATGCACAAGACCTCGAGGCAGAGCTTAAAGCATACAAAGAGAGTCAGGAGCGCAACTATCAGCAGCAGATGGCCAATTTCCAAAACGACTATCAGAAATTACAGACCGAGTATCAGGAGTATCTTAAAACGGGCGACCAACTCACGCTGACACAACAAAAAGCCAAAGAGAAAGAGTTTGAGAATCGCAAAAACCAACTTGAGCAGCGTGCAGCTAAGATGCAAGGTCTTGAGGGTGAGCTGACCATGAAGATTCAAGAGAAGGTTGCCACCGAAAACGAGCGCATGCTCAACGCTATCTTTGCCTTTATACGCGAATATAACGAAGCCAACCAGCAGTTTGATGTTATCCTGCGCAAGACCATGAACGACAGTCCGACCCTTTATGTAAATCCAGGCATGGATATCACCGATGAAATCATCAACGGGCTTAACGAAGAATACAAAAACATCAAAAAACAATAATCTTGCTCACTTTGTGTGATGTCAAATTTTCTCAACTACCTGTGCAACCTATTTGCATTTGACCACAGCCAACCACTACTTTTCACTCAATTCAATTTCTGGGCATTTTTTCTTATTGTTTTTGCGCTGTTCACCCTCATCGTAGCCGCAGGGCCACGATGGGGGCTGAGAGGGCAGTCGCTCCGACTGGTCCGCAACGGATACCTCACACTTGTCTCACTACTGTTTTACTACAAGACCTCTGGGCTGTTTGTCATCCTGCTAATCCTGGCAACAGTCATCGGCTGGTGGTTGGGCATCCAGTTTGACCGTCTTGGCAAGTTTGGCGACAACACATCGCACCGGCAGCAACGTAAGCGGAAGTTGCTTATGATTGCTGGCGTAACGGTCAACTTGGCTGTACTATGCTACTTCAAGTATGCCTATTTCTTCACAGACATCTACAACACCATCACCCATTCCTCGGTCGAGGTGGTTAATCTCCTTGCACAGTGGAGCAATCATTTTACCGTATCGGCACGGTTCGACGCTTCGGTAATACTGCTGCCAGTAGGCATCTCGTTTTTCACGTTCCAGAATATCAGCTATATCGTTGACGTTTACAAGGGGCGGGTTCAGCATGCGTCCAACATCTTGGATTTTGCATTCTACACCACTTTCTTCCCACAGCTGGTTGCTGGACCCATCATCCGCGCAGACCAGTTCATCCCGCAGGTGTATAAACCCTACCACTTGGGGCGCCGCCAGTTTGGCGTTGCCGTGTTCTGGATACTCAATGGTTTAGCCAAGAAGATTATCTTGAGCGACTATCTGGCAGTGAGTTTTGTAGATCGCGTTTTCGACAATCCGCTGCTTTACACTCCTTTCGAGAACTTCTCTGCCTTGATGGTTTATTCGTTGCAAGTGTATGCCGATTTCTCGGGCTATACCGACATCGCCATTGGTGTGGCAATGCTGATGGGTTTTTACCTGCCCACCAACTTCAACTCACCCTACAAAGCCACCAATGCCGCTGGCTTTTGGAAACGTTGGCACATATCGTTGTCTAACTGGCTCAAAGACTACCTCTACATACCTATAGGAGGCAACCGACGCGGCACTTGGGCATCGTATTTGATACTGGGGGGGATGATGACCATAGTAGCACTTATGGCACAAAACCAATGGGTTACTATCGTCATCTGTAGCCTCGCTTCCCTCTTAGTGGCGGACTATATCCTGTTTCCCGCTCACCGCAAGGAGTTCAACACCAATATCAACAATATGGACACCATGCTGTTAGGAGGCTTGTGGCATGGTGCCAGCTTTAACTTTATCACATGGGGCGGACTAAACGGCTTGGGGATATTGGTGTATAAGTATTGGAAAAAAACAGCACCTTGGTGCCGTATGCTTTTGGTAACACTGCTCGTAGGATTGCTATGGATTATCCACAACATGTGGCAGACACCGTTCACCAGCATGTTGCTGTTTATAGCTTGGGTTGTCTTTGGTGGCATCATGCTGATAAACTGCGCCACGCTTCTTTGCCGAAACGCTGCCAACGGAGCAACGAGCCGACTGGTCAATGGGGTAACCTATGTGTGGAACATCCTGCTGACCTTTGTCTTCATCTCGTTTACACGCCTTTTCTTCCGGTCGGGGTCTAACCTGAACCCCGCTGAAGCCAACCAAGTGGCATGGCAAACAGCCACCGATATGGTACATCAGATAGGCAGCCACTGGAATTGGCAAGTAGTGCCTGCTATATTGAGCAACTATGCGTCGGTGTTTATCCTCTTTGCTATCGGGATGGCAATCCATTGGCTGCCGACCCGATTCAAGAGGCGTTATCGCATCTGGTTTGCAAAGATGCCGATATGGCTGCTGGCTGCTGTGGTAGTGGTATCCGTTGTAGTGCTCTACCAGTTTGTTACTGCCGACCTACAGCCCTTTATCTACTTCCAATTCTAATCACAGTCACGCACTAACCGCACAGAAAAACCATAGAAGCGACCGCTACCGCTCAAACTAAGATAACTCTTGCCAAAGCTTAGGATGAACGCACCGCTACCACCACTGGCAGTCGAAGACCAATAATAGCCGTCGCCGCCTGCATAGATAACCGTAGAACCCTGACGGTAGCCTGCGGTAGGTAAGAATACAGCACCTGCCGACTCCATAGCCAACCACTGCGTGGCAGTGTAGTCGTTTGTCGTCCATCCACTACCGTTGCCAGATGTAAACGTACAACCAGTTGGCAGTGTCCAGTTGTCTGGCAAAAAGACAACGCCTCTCATCCCATTCACTATAGCATTCCCGCACTTGGATGAGGCGTTGGGTCTGGTAAAACACAAATACGTCCACTCATCATGTGTCAACATTCGCCACTTGCCTAATCCATTACCACCATTGCTAATTGTGTTATACACACCCCAATCGTAGTTGGCATTACTATCTACCAAATCGCTGACACCCAGTGATCCAAAATCGCTTTCATCCATCGAACTTAGATAAGGTTCACAACCGTTATACCCGCTGGTTCCCCACCCAAAGAGGTCTATCCAACCTGCGTAACTGCTGTTGATATTGGCATTGTCGTTGCCCACATAGTCGTACTGATGAGCTGCAAAACGCCAATCACCAGGCTTGGTGGTGCCATCAGCGCACTGATGGCTCCCTTTGTTAGAATACTGAAGATTACCTTGGCTAAACTGGACAGTTTTGGTCGGTGATACCGAAAACATACCTGGCAAACAACCATCTGGATAAACTGTTGCATCTGTAGAATTTGTAGAACAACTCACTGATAATGCTAATAATAGCAACAAACTTACCATTTTAATGACAATCTTCATAACTAATTTTTATTGTAAGTAAAATATTTTTTTTGAATAAATATCACGTTCTTGACGAATCACAATGCAAAGGTACACTTTTTTTTTATTGTTGTCCGATAAAACGGGCTGAAAGCCCAATGACCTTC
>JAGHVA010000221.1 GCA_018064565.1 Candidatus Colimorpha onthohippi | reverse complement strand
TTAGTGGTACCGTCAGCGCAGGCATGCGATCCTACGGTGGTATATTGCAGGTTGCCTTGCGAAAAGCGCACCTTCTTGCCTGGCGCTACCGAAAACAAGCCTGGCAACGCCCCATTTTCGCCATTAGAAACCACTGGTTCCGTCCCTCCTGATTGCGAATTAGAAACCGATCCTTTAGAATCATCTTTTTCACAACCTGAAAGCATACAACTTCCAATAAATACACTCGCCACAACAACGAGCGAGAAAAAATGTTTGATTGTCTTCATATCTATGATTATTATTACAACCAGCTATACGTTCATATATAGCAGTCAAAAATAGGATTAAATAAATTAGCGAATTTCTTCATCTGGGGAAACCAAATCAGGCAGCGCCACCTCATCACACACCAGCCGCACAGATTGACCAGTACTACGGTTAACGTTGGACGTAACGATATTTAAATCATATCTGAAAGTGCCGCTGGACAGTCTAAGTTTGCCAGAAAAATCCAGGCTATGCGCATTGCTGCTACCAGTGGATACTGAAGACCAATATCGACCATAAACGTCAGGAAATAGTCTTGCATTATACGTAGTACCATCTCGGAAGCTTGCTAAAGGCAAAAACACCGCACCAGCATTTTCCATCATGCACCATTCATTGGAGGGATATTCGACAGGTAAAACTGCGCTACCTGCTCTATCTTCTCTATATCTATCTATAACAGACGGCGGCGCCCAACTATCGGGCAAAAGCACTACACCAGGAGTCCCATTTAACATGGCGAGTTCTATTTTGGATGAGGCATTGTCTCTGCCTTTCAGTAGATATTCCCACTCGTCCTTGGTCAGCGTACGCCACTTGCCTGCCACGTTGCCACCATTGCTGATGGCGTTATACACACCCCAGTCGTAGTTGGCACTATCTCCCGTCAAATTATACGCACCCGATGGACCATAAATGCTGCCATCTGTGGTTGTCAAATACGGGTAGCATTTGTTGTACCCACTGGTACCCCACCCGAAGAGGTCTATCCAGCCAGTGTAATTGCTGCTGATATTATCATTACCATTGAACACAATGTCGTACTGATGAGCCGCAAAGCGCCACGTGCCTGCCTTAGTGGTACCGTCAGCGCAGGCATGCGATCCTACGGTGGTATATTGCAGGTTGCCTTGCGAAAAGCGCACCTTCTTGCCTGGCGCTACCGAAAACAAGCC
>JAGHVA010000030.1 GCA_018064565.1 Candidatus Colimorpha onthohippi | reverse complement strand
ATGGCGTTCCAAGAACTGGGCGGCGCAGGTGTTGGGCGACTGCTGCGGTTTGGTGGATATGAGCACATCGTAGCCGTTGGGATAGTCGCTCACCACGCTGTGCCACTGGCTGCTGATTTGCGAAGTGGGGTCGGCGCCGAGCTCCGCCATGAGCGTGTCGGGCTGCGGACAGGGGTCGATCTCGTCGCAATAGATGAAGCGGGTGTTGACGCGGTAGTTGCTGGGGCTGCCATCATCGGTAGCCGCCACTGGCTTGTCAACTTCAAACGGAGTGAAATCGCTATAGTAGTAGATGTAGCGGCTGACGCCCATGTTGCGCACCTTGAAGCGGAAGCCGGCATCCAACCTTGTGCCGTCGTTGTCCTGCATGGCGACTATCAGGTTGCGGCGACCGTCGTAGCGGAAGGTGCTGTCGAGGGTGAAGGTAATCCACTGCTCGCCCGGGTGAGTCTCGTAGGAGCCGTGATATACCCTCTTGAGGGTGCTGGGCAGTTGCCAGTTGGTCTTCTCCACGAATCTTTCGTTGTCGGTATAGCCCATGTAGATGGAGAAGTCGTTCTGTACCCATTCCTTGTTCAAATCCTCTTTCTCTATCTGTATCTGGGTGATGCCGCCGGCACGCATCTCGCTGGTAAGGAAGAGACTCTGGCTGTAGCTGTAGGGATGGTCGTTGACCACAGGCACATACCATATATTCTCGCCACCGCCGAGGAGGTTGACGCTATCGCCACGGTGGGTGTAGGTCACGTTCTCCTGACCCTCGCCCTGACCGTCGAACTCGCAGTCGAAGAGGTCGCGGGTGAAGATGTTGGCGTAGGTCCATTCGGAGAGACCCTCATCGCCGCAATTAGTTCGTATATACACGTGGTATTTGAAATTACGTTCTGCCAACGGGATGGTATATGACTGCTGGTCGCCATCGAGTTCTACATAAACATTGCCATTTCCGCATGGCGAGCCGTAGCAGGGGTTGCTTGGGTCAGCCCATGTCTCAAAGTCAGTTACGACTGTGTCCGAGACGATAAGTTGGTGAGGCAATCTATCATCGTACGGTTGTACCCAACTGATGTCGAAACTACGGCGCTTGACGTTGTTGAATACAATCTCGCTTGGCTGCAGGCATGGCACCTCGTTTACAAACAACGGCCATGGTTGGTTGATACTATTATCCTCTGCCACCACCATACAATTGGCACCCATACCATCCAGATCGAACGTAGAGATACCGCTATAGACATCGAGCCGGTATATAGTCATCCGTGCATTGGTGTCGTGCAAAGCAAAATTGACAATCCAACCAGTGCTTGGCGTGCCAGGACGCACATTGACGCGGATGGTGTGGTTTTCGTGGTCGATGACAGCATTACCAATTTGTCCCACAACCCTGCTGTCGATCACACCAGAAGGTTCTTTCACTGAGAACGACACGATGTCGATATCATCGTTGAGCGTAGTGATATTAGCCGTATTGCTCCATTCGCTCTTCACATCGCCCTCGCACACAGCACGCAAGGCAGCAGTATAGGCCGTAAAAGCCGAGAGTCCTGTAATCTCAGCATTAGAGATTGTGAGCTCGTCGTTACCGAAATCCTTATCCAATATCGTATAGGTCGATGGGTCGTTGATATTGAAAGTTTCACGCGGACCTATGGCATACTGGTAAGTGGGTACCATAGCATTGTTGATTAGCGCAATTTTGGCCGAATGAGCGTAATCGAGGGTTATCACGAAGTTGGAAGGACGCGGGCACTCGACCAACTTGTCAACAACAACATTATCGAGATAGATTGTTTTATTGTCGGTTACAATCCAGGCCAGACGCCCCATAGACGGATCGTACACAGACAACGGCAGGTCGATAGTATATTGAGCAAGGTCGCGTGAGGTTGTGAGATTGGTTATTTCTCCCAATCCGTCGCTAAAAGTATTGTATTCAAGCGGGTTGTCGATATTGGGCACATACACCAACTTAATTTTTGCACCACTTGACACCGACCTTGCGAAGAAGTTGATACGGTAGCCCGTTTCCGATGGTTCAAACTCTGGCATAATGGCGTACAACTGTCGCGTACCATCGCCGGTAAACTTCAAACTATTGGGAGTGTTGAAATAATAGACACTGTTTGGCGATGGTTTTTGTCCATCGGGATAAGCACCCACTGTCCAGCACGGAGATATTGGATTACCTTCACCAGACACATATCTGTCGAAATCTTCGGTATAGGGCAGCGGCTGCACGCCACACTTGGTGCGGAAGCGCACGGTGTCGCTCCAACGGCTGTCGATAGTGTCGTTGAAATAGATACCTGTGTTGGTATGCCTGTAGTCTATGCAGTGAGCCACCACCGCTACGTCGTAGGCGGTGTTGGGTATGAGACCTCTGATGGTATCAACAAAGCGCAGCGTGTCGAGCTCGGTGCGGTAACCGCGCGCATCAACAGGCCGATCTACGGGATGCTCTATCGGATAGTAGGTATAACTATGGCGGCCGTCAAAGTCCTCATACACGCCGTCATACTGGCTCCATCCTATGGTGAAGCCGACGGCATGGTTTACCACCGTGCTCCAGCGTACTATCACGCTGGTATCGGTCAGGTCTTCCACCTCCACGTGATCCACCACCGGCTTACGGCATATCTCCAGTGCGGAGGTTACGAGAATAGAATCGACGAAGGCGGTAGTGGAATAATCCTGATGTTGCGGGCTACCTGTATTCTTCACACGGAACGCCAGCCAATAGGGACGGGTGAGGTCGGCACGTACACTGTCAGGCAGGTACTGCGCCAAGTCAGCCACATCGGCACTGCGCCAGTG
>JAGHVA010000009.1 GCA_018064565.1 Candidatus Colimorpha onthohippi | reverse complement strand
AAGCTGGCGCCACCTATCAGTCCTCCATCTACATCGGGGTTGGCAAAAAGCTCTCTTGCATTGCCTGGCTTGCAGCTGCCGCCATACAAAATCGAAATCTCATCGGCTACCGCTTGTCCATATTGGCTGGCCAATACGCCGCGAATATAGGCATGCATCTCTTGTGCTTGTTGTGGAGTGGCAGTCTTGCCCGTCCCGATGGCCCATACTGGCTCGTAAGCTATCACAATATTCTGAATCTCATCAGCGGTGAGATGAAATAACCCACAGGTTATCTGGCGTTTTACTACCTCAAATTGTGTGCCTGACTCGCGCTCCGAAAGCACCTCCCCACAGCATACGATAGGTATGATATTGTGTGCGATGAGTTGGTTTACCTTGTCGGCAATCTGGCTGTCAGTCTCATTGTGATAGGCTCGACGTTCGGAATGTCCTACAATGCAATAGGATATCTCCATGCTTTCAAGCATGGATGCGGATATCTCGCCTGTGTATGCCCCGTTGTCGTGGGTGCTTACATCTTGTGCACCAACCATAAAATAGGACTCTTCAGCGCCATCGCCACACATCTCAAGATAGGGCGCAGGTGGACATATTACCAATCGCATGTCTCGGTCAAGTGTAATATCCTCAAGTTTATCTTGGATGGTGCCAATCAACTCGTCTGCTTCTTCGAAAGACTTGTTCATCTTCCAATTGCCTGCTACTATATGTTTTCTCATAATTAGTGTAATTAATGCTTTTTGTATATACGGGAATGTTTGTTGATTCAAATGTCGGTTTTTCGCCATACATAGCGCAAACAGGTTTGCCTTCTCGAACCCGTCTGTTTTATCAGTGGTAACAGTTGGCTAATACGATTTGAGGCCGGTTACTACCTCTGAAAACGGTTTGAGTTTGTTTACCGGCTTTACATCGCGACTGGCTGCTTCGGCGTCGCTCAGGTTGAAATAAGTCTTAGGATCGTATGCGTTGCCCCAACGGTTCCTGCCTTCTATCTGCCACATGCTGGGCTCGCGGTCAGCTTGTTCGGGGTGGCTCTTCTCGTATTGTTCGATAAACGGGACAACACTCTGGGCGGGAAGCGTCTTGTTCATGATAATACGACGGTCAGCATTCAGGATAATCATCGTAGGTGCGCCATGCACATTGTATGCTTCTTGGTAGTCGATGTTGACATTAGGTCCGCCTACGTTGATGAATGGCAGATTGTGCTTCTTTACGTAGTTTACCCATTTGGGTACATCGCTCTCAAACCCTACGGCATATACCTCAAAGTTGCGTGTTCCGTTGGCGGTTAGGCTGTCGTATACCTTAATTAAGGCTGCCGTTTGCTCCTGGCAGTGGTGGCAATCGGGATCCCAAAACCATAGCAATACGTACTTTTGGGGAATGCGGTGCGATGAAATCCAATGGTCTGCCCCTTCACGCTGCATGGTGTCGTTCATGTAGAGTTCGGCTCCCAATGCACCAATAAGAGATTTGCCCAGTCGCTGCGATTCGTTGAGTTTGTGAATACGGTCGCCAGGCAGGGCAAAATTGCTTTCGTTGGGGCCATAGTAGCGATCTACAATATGGCACCAAGCATAATCCCAACCTACATTTTTGGTGCTTCTGAAGTATTTGGGCATGATAAAATCGGTGAAATATTTCATCATTGTTGAGTCGTGTTGCACACGATCCAATACCACATCGGCATATTTGCAGATGGTGTCGGCATCGGCATAATAGAGCACTCCAAAGAAGTAGTAGTTCATCTTGTTAAACAAATCGGGCGTGTAAATCAAACTGTGGTCGCTGAGATCAACATCATCCCAATAGTGAGTACGGTAATAACTGCCTTTGTCCTCAATCTCTTCGGGGACTTCTGGTCCGCTGAAGGTTTTGAGAAGTTGGAAGAATTTGTATTGGTGGTTTCTCTCCATCTGGTCTTTCTCGTAGGCAATCATGACTTCAGACAGCTCGTCCATCTCTTGGGTGGCTTTGTTGCGGATATTGGTGTCTTCGCTTTTTTGCCGTTTCTGGATTTCACGCGCTTGATTGCGTGCTTCTGCATTGCGCGCAATATAGGCATACATGAGTTCGTTGGCTTTGCACCCCTTGACTTTCATCTTGGCAGCATTGAAACTGCTGTCGCAATTGATGGTGAACTTGAACGAACCATCAATCGTGAAATCGGTATAACTCTTCTTTTTGGATGCCTCTTTGCCTGAGCCGTAGTGAATCAGTGAATAGATGCCAGGTGTCCACTGCCGTTTGCCTTTGAACACATATACTCCAGGTTTTTGCGCTTTGGCACTGTCAACGATTACAAAATCATCACGGAAATGCTGCCCGATATACAGCGTCTCCTCAAGTGGCTTGTTAACGTTGAACGTAATCTCATAGTTTTGGGCTAATGAGGTCAACGTGGTAAGAATTGCCACAAACAAGATTGATAATTGTTTCATGATTATTTGTGTAGTTTTAATTAGTTTTTCAGGTTGTCTAAATGCGTAGGGTGGCGGTGGCCGCTATTGCGATGTTCTCGCTGGCGTTTGGGTGATGGTAGTAAGCGGTGGGTGATGTTATCCTATAAGCCGCCGCTATCCCCATGTCAATGAGGCCTATCCGCAACAACTGGTTGCACCCTATAGCTGGTTCTATAACCCCTTGTGATGGGGCATTGACAGCGATGTTGTCGCATACGCTGTGGTCGGTCCAGCCAGTATCGGTAACAAGCCACCCACTTAAAACGTTAATCCTCGCAAATAATTGTGGCATAGAATAGCGATTTTGCCATAACGGACGGCTATCGGTTATGGTTAGCGACATTTTGGCGTAGGCATTGGCTTGAAATTCGTTTGGTGTCAGCGTGATGAACGTGTGATTGAAAAAATAGGGACAGCCAGCCGTTCCTGAGATGTCGAACAGACGGCTGTAAGGAGCAGTTAGGTTGGAGTAGCCTATCTGCGCAAACAATGAGGCTTTATAGCGACCAAAGGCGTTGATAGATTGCTCATACTGAGCTATGCAGCGCCAGTAACCGCTGGTAGTCAGCCAACGGCGTTGCCCTGCCCAAAGAGCAATTGTAAGCCTCTGCGAGATATTCATCCTACACCGAATGTCGTAGAACGATTGCTGATCAACGGTTTGTGGATCGTATATTAAGAATCCTTGGCTGTCAAATAGATAGCATTCACGTGAATGCTGTAGGCTGATATCAAGTTTGAGATTTGAGGTTGCTTTCATGCTCATGCCGATGGCAACGGATGTGTTTTGTGCCATCCGATCGGCAAGAAATCCACTGTTTTCGGCAATCTGTGTCATCTGATAAGCTGCGAGATTGGTGCTTGCGGCGGGATCAATGTCGTGCCTGATGACAACGTAGGGGCATAACTGGTGGCTGACGACAGACTGCCGGGCTATGGTAACTCCTCCGTGCCATTGCTCAGACCTTGTGGCGTATCCGATATAGGGATTTATCTGCCATTGTCGCTTGGATCGGCTGTAGAATGGATGGTTCTGACTGGGGTAAACAAATCGCAAATCGGCATCAACTCTCAACATATCGTACCGGTTGAAATTGAATAGCGAATTTGTGTTAAGATAAAGCGCACTTGCTGACGTAATAGGGGTGATGCGTATGGATTGCGCTCCTACAATAGTATGTAAGAGTATGAGTGTCAGTAGTAATGACCATCTTTTTTGCATCATAGTGTCTTGAACGTACAACTGCAAAGATAACATTTTTATTTTAGTTCACTATTTATACGCGAGTTGAGGTTAAGATTGGTTGTGTTTTTCAAAAAAAATGTATCTTTGCAAATTCTGTGTGCCTTAGTCCTGAAGTAAAAAAGGGGACAAGGTATTTAAGTTTGTATTTTTATAATCAAATAAATTTTAGAATACTATGAACTACGATTTAATTGTAATAGGCAGCGGTCCTGGAGGATATGTGGCTGCTGTCAAAGGTGCTCAAATGGGTATGAAAACGGCTGTTGTAGAACGTGAAAATCTTGGTGGTATCTGTCTCAATTGGGGCTGTATTCCTACCAAGGCACTGCTCAAAAGTGCACAGGCGTTCAACTATGTGCAGCACGCAGAGGCGTATGGTGTAAAGGCTGAGGGGGCGGAAGCTGACCTGAGTGCCATAGTGGCGCGCAGCCGCGGTGTGGCAAGCACTATGAGCAAAGGAGTTCAGTTTTTGTTGAAAAAAAATAATGTTGATGTCATTATGGGCATCGGCAAGGTGTTACCTAATCATCAGGTGCAGGTTACCGACTCGGAAGGTGGTGTGGCTATTTATGAGGCTCCACACATTGTGATAGCTACGGGCGCACGCAGTCGCGTCATGCCGAGTATGCCTCAAGATGGCAAGCGTATTATCGGATACCGCGAAGCTATGACGTTGCCTTTCAAACCCAAAAGTATGGTGGTGTGCGGCAGTGGTGCTATCGGAAGTGAGTTCGCATTTTTTTACCAAAGTATTGGCGTTCAGGTTACATTGGTGGAGTTTATGCCACAAATACTGCCCAACGAAGATGAGGACACAGCGGCTCAAATCAGCCGTAGCTTCCGCAAAATGGGTATGAAAATCATGGTCGCCTCATCGGTTGAGAAGGTGGAACAAGAAGGCGATGTTTGCCATGTTACAATCAAAGATACCAAGAAGAATGCCGATGTGGTGGTGGATTGCGATGTGGTGCTTAGCGCTGTGGGGGTAGTTACCAATCTTGAGGGCATAGGCCTGGAGGAAGTGGGTATAACTACCGAGCGTGGTAAGATTATCGTTGACGACTATTATCAAACTAATGTCCCAGGCTATTATGCTATCGGTGATGTGGTGAAAGGTCCAGCATTGGCACATGTGGCTTCTGCTGAGGCTGTGTGCTGCGTTGAAAAAATCAATGGTGGCAATCCTGCGAAGGTCAACTATGCAAATATCCCGGGCTGTACCTACGTTACACCAGAGGTGGCAAGTGTGGGACTTACCGAGAAGAAGGCTTTGGAGGCAGGTAAGGAAATCTTGGTAGGCAAGTTTTTCTTCAAGGCGAGTGGCAAAGCAACAGCGGCAGGCAATACTGATGGTTTTGTGAAGATGATTATCGACAAGAATACCGATGAAATATTGGGCGCACACCTTTGTGGTGACAATGTGACAGAGATGATTGCTGGTATTGTATCTGCTCGACAGAACGGGTTAACAGCCAAGCAGGTGGCAGAGAGCATCCATCCTCACCCCACTATGAGTGAGGCCATTATGGAAGCCATAGAGGCTGCATACGGTAAGGCTATCCACGGTTAGTCACAAGGCGTACAGCGTCTTCCATATCTCTCGCCCGCCCAAGGAGAGTCTTCGTAGTGTGTATTATTCAATCTCTTATGGCAAAAAAAAGTACCTATCATTTCAATCCATCTACACTTTCGTACGAGAAGGTGGTGGTATCGTTGCGAGACCGGTTGAAAAAGGTCTCAACTACCGTTTTGCTTGGCATCGTGCTGGGTGTATTGTTTATGATAATCGGTTTTCAGGTTATCGACTCCCCTAAGGAACGATTCCTAAAAAGAGAGATTAAGCAGTATCGACGTCAGGTACGACACCTCAACGACCGTATGGACAGAGCCGAGGAGGTGTTGAAAAATCTGGAAGACCGCGACGATTATGTATATCGTACCATATTTTCGGCTAATCCGATTCACAAGTCGGTAAGATATAGTGGGCTGGGCGATGACGAAAGGTATCAGGACATGAAAGGTTATAATTGTAGCGCTGAGTTGATTTCTTCAACTCAGAAGGTGGATGATTTAACCAAACGGCTTTATGTGCAGTCCTGCTCTATCGATCAGATTTACAAAATGGCACTCTCCAAACAAGACCGTATGGATGCCATGCCCGCTATCATGCCGATAACCAAAACTCAATGTGAAGTGGTGTCTGGTTTCGGTGTGAGGTATCATCCCATATTGCATTACCGTCGCATGCATACAGGTATCGACTTTGCTGCACAAGAGGGTACCCCAATTTATGCTACAGGCAACGGAACGGTGGAGTTGTCGGGACGTGATGCCGAGGGATTCAGCGGCTACGGTGTAGTAGTGGTTATCAACCATGGCTATGGATTTAAGACTCTGTACGGACACATGAGCAGCGTGGCAGTTTCTGCTGGAAAGAAGGTAAAAAGAGGCGAATTGATAGGTTATGTGGGCAACACGGGGTTGTCTAAAGGTGCTCACCTACATTACGAGGTGCTGCAAAATGGTGAGAGGGTAAACCCGATTTATTATTTCTACAACGACCTCACTCCCAGTGAGTACGAGCAAGTAATAGAGGCTGCCAACCAAGAAAACCAATGTCTGAGCTGATGGATTTTGTTATTGATGATAATGCGGGTTTTTGTTTTGGCGTAGTCAAGGCTATTGATGCCGCTGAGGAGCATCTGTCAGCAAATGAGACTATCTATTGTCTGGGCAATATCGTGCATAATAGTGCCGAGGTTCGCCGACTGCATGACAAAGGATTGGAGGTGATAGACTATAACCAGTTGGACAGGCTTGCGCAACTCTCGCCAAAGCCCAAGGTGATGATTCGCGCACATGGCGAACCGCCCGCTACCTACGATCGCGTTCGTAGGCTGGGACTTCCGCTGATTGACGCTACTTGTCCTATGGTACTCGGTTTGCAGAAACGTATCCGCAGCGGTTACGAAGCAATGTGTGCGGTAGGCGGCCAGGTGGTTATCTTTGGCAAGCAAGGACATGCCGAAGTGATAGGTCTTAATGGTCAGACCGACAACAGCGCTATTATTGTATGCAATCCAGATAGTCTGGATCAAATCGATTTCTCAAAGCCGATACGTCTATATTCTCAAACTACAATGAATAGAGAACAATACGACCAGCTAATCCAAAATGTGAGCCAGCGGTCAACGAGTGGTGATTTTGTGGCATACGATACGTTGTGTAATCGGGTGGCAGGCCGTACGCAAGATTTGCGACAGTTTGCCGGTAGGGTTGACGTACTCATCTTTGTGGGTGGCGAGGAAAGCAGCAATGCTCACTATTTGTTTGAATTTTGCCGTGCTATACAGCCGCAGTCCTATTTCATATCTGAAGTCAATCAGTTGCAACCATCATGGTGCCGTCAGGCGCATACAGTAGGTATTACGGGTGCAACAAGCACTCCAAGGTGGCTGATGGAGCAGGTTCGTAATCAGTTGAGAAAGTATTTTGTAGGATAATATACTATAGCTATGCACCTCGAAAATATCAAGCTTAGTAACTTCAAGAATTATAGTAATTTGGAATTGGATCTATGCGACAATGTGAATTGTTTTGTGGGTAACAATGGCGCAGGTAAGACTAACTTGCTGGATGCGGTATATTATCTCTCTTTCTGTAAAAGTTACTTCACAACGATCGACACGCAAAATATCCGCTTTGAGGAGCCTTTTTTTGCTATACATGGTCGCTATCAACATCAGGACAATGGCTTTACGGTGTCGTGCATACAAAAACGAGGTGCAGCAAAGCAAGTTAAACTGGATCGAAAATGTTATCAGACGCTCTCTGACCATATCGGAAAGATTCCTTTGGTGATTATTACACCAAGCGACCAGTCGTTGATATTGGGAGGCAGTGAGTTGCGGCGCAAGTTTATGGACGGCGTAATTGCTCAGACCGACAAGGAATTCTTGACTCATCTAATCCAATATCAAAAAAGTGTTGACCAGCGTAACAAACTGCTTAAACAGTTTTATGAGGATAGGCAGTTCGATTCTGCTGCGTTGCAGCTGTGGGACGACCAACTGGCTATACATGGCG
Organism: Candidatus Colimorpha onthohippi; assembly: GCA_018064565.1. Lineage (GTDB taxonomy): Bacteria > Bacteroidota > Bacteroidia > Bacteroidales > P3 > Colimorpha > Colimorpha onthohippi. The sequence goes on along the minus strand of JAGHVA010000009.1, from coordinate 15,684 downwards.
CAGTGGTTCATGAAGCGCGCTGCCGTTTTGTCGAGGGCTTTATTCCTATATTTCAATACTATTTTGAACAGATTGCAGGCTCTTCCGAACTGCCACTGTTGCAGTTTAATAGCTCGCTCTTGTCTTTTGGAAATCCTTCCGACTCCGCTGAAACTCGACTCCGTATGCAACTGCTCGAATCTCGCAATCATGACAAGTGTGTACTTTATACAACAGTGGGGCCGCATAAGGATGATCTTGATTTCTTGATAGACAATTTTATGGTGCGCCGGTTCTCTTCACAAGGTCAGCAAAAGACATACTTACTGGCTCTGAAACTGGCTCAGTTTGAGTATATCTTCAATATCGGAAAAATCAAGCCTATCTTGCTTTTGGACGATGTGTTTGATAAATTGGATATGCCGAGAGTTAAACAACTGATTCATTTGGTGGGTAGCGATAGGTTCGGTCAGGTGTTGCTGACCGACACGCAGCCAGGTAGGGTGCAGGCAATCTTTGATGAGATGCCTAATATCGAACATCGTATTTTTGAAGTCTCCCAAGGTAGCGTTTTTCTGAAATCGTAGTAATAATCGCTTATGTCTAAAGATTTTCAACCTTTACAGGTTTATCTAAATAAAGCCTATTCGGATTTGGGACTTACAGATCTGGCTCAAGGCGCTCGGGTAATCGAGGTCTATAAGAGTGTGGTGGGGGATTTAATCTCAAAATTGTCGTCGTCTATACGTTATGACAATCACCGTTTGTATGTCTCGATTGCATCAGCGGCTTTGCGTAATGAGATGGCTTATAAACGCCAGTCGCTTGTGAGTAAGATTAACGAGGAGATTGGGCAGCCACTGCTTCATGATATCATTTTTAACTGAATTATTTTTTTGTCATAAATTATCAGTCATGCAATATATTCTTTCTCCTATTGATGCTAAACGGCACGAGGGTGTGCTGGTGTTCTTGTACGGCGATGAGGTCTCTGATCGGTCTTTGCCTCTGTCAAAAAAAGAAATCGAGGTGCTGCGCGAATATCGCACGGCAGACAAAGAGTCTATCGTCGCATTCGATCGCTTGCCATATCGTGTCTATGTGGTTAACTTCGATAGCGAACTCCCTACTTCGGTAAGTCTCGAACACCTCCGCCGTAGTGCTGGTAAGTTGCGTCAACGTCTGCTGGACGATCGTTTGTATGATGTTGCGGTTACTGGTGAAGGACTGATACCAGAAGAAGTTATCGCATTCGCAGAGGGCATCACTATCTCTGACTATTCGTTCGACCGTTACATGTCGGTTACACCACCCCATATTGCAACACTTACGGTGGATAGCCATTTGGTCAATGAGGAGGAATGGCAAATCAACACCCATCTTTGGAATCGGCTATTTTGGTGTCGCGAATGGGTGAATATGCCTGTGGCTGACTTGAATGCAGTGCAATTTGCCGACGAATTGGCATCAATAGCTGCCGATTTAGGCGTAACGTGTACGGTGTTCAATAAAAAACAGATTGAATCGCTGCGTATGGGTGGCTTGCTCGCCGTCAACAAAGGTAGCGTTGATGAGCCTCGTTTTGTGGTATTGGAGTATCGTCCAGACAATGCGGTCAATCAAAAGCCGATAGCGCTCGTCGGCAAAGGCATTATGTACGATACCGGGGGGCTGAATATCAAACCTGATGAATATATGCGTGAGATGAAAAGCGATATGGCAGGAGCTGCAACTATGGCATCTGTGCTTTTCGCTGCTGCCGACTCGCATCTTCCTGTCCATATCGTGGCTTGTCTGCCTATGACCGACAACCGTCCTGGTTTTAATGCCTATGCAGCCGATGATATCATCACTATGTATGATGCTACCACCGTCGAGGTGGTGAATACTGATGCCGAGGGACGGCTGATATTAGCCGATGCAATTGCTTATGCCAATGCGACTTACAATCCAGAACTGATTGTTGATATGGCTACACTTACAGGTGCAGCTTACCGTGCTGTGGGGCCATACGCTATTGTGGGGATGCAACAGAACGCAGCCAATCCGTTCAACCTTTTGCGAATCGTGGGTGATCAGACCTATGAGCGGGTGGCAGAATTGCCATTCTTTGATGAGTATGTTGATATGATTAAGTCTGATGTGGCTGATATCAAAAACTGCGGCAAACCCTGTGCAGGAGCCATTACGGCGGGCAAGTTTCTCGCTCACTTTGCAAAGACGACTCCTTATATCCATCTCGACATCGCAGGTGTGGCATACTTTTCTGAGAAGCAGTTTTATTATGGAACGGGTGCTTCGGGCTTTGGTATGTCGTTGATGTACGCTTTTTTGCAGACCTACGATGTCTTGTCTAAAAAATAAATCTCTATGGCGTTTGCGCCGTTAACATATAAATTTCTTTTTTTGTTATGAAAGATTCAAAACCAATCCGACTTGCGATAAGTCATGGCGATATCAATGGCGTAGGCTATGAGGTTATACTCAAGACATTTAGCGACAGCCGTATGCTGGATATCTGTACGCCAATTCTTTATGGTTCATCCAAGGTGGCGTCCTATCACAAAAAACTATTGACTCATCATCAGGATATTGCTTTCAACAGCGTACGCGATATCAGCGAAGTGCTGGATCATAAGTTTAATATCATCAATATCACCAATGATGAGGTGAAAATTGAAATTGGCAAATCTACAGAAATTGCAGGACAGCTCTCCCGCACATCTCTCGACCGTGCATGTGCCGATATTAAAAATAATCTGGTAGATGTGCTTGTAACGGCTCCAATCAATAAGAAAAATATTCAAGCTGATTCGTTCGACTTTCCTGGACATACTGAATACTTGTCAAGCCAATTCGGGTCCAGCTCTCTTATGATGATGGTGTGCGATCGTATTAGGATTGGTATTGTAACAAATCATCTGGCTATCAAGGATGTGCCATCGGCAATCACAGAGGATTTGCTCACCGAGAAAATTATGATTATGAACAATAGTCTCCGTCGCGACTTTGGTATCACTAAGCCCAAAATTGCTGTCTTGGCACTTGATCCTCACGCAGGCGACAACGGGGTAATAGGCACTATGGATTCTACACTGATCAAGCCTCTAATCGCTAAGATGCAAGACCGAGGAGTGCTGGTCTATGGCCCGTTTCCTTCGGACGGCTTTTTCGGTTCTAACGAGTTTAATCATTTCGATGGTGTGATGGCGTTATATCATGATCAGGGGCTTATCCCATTCAAATTGATGTCATTCGCTGAAGGTGTTAATTATACTGCTGGTCTTCCGTTTGTACGCACATCTCCCGCACATGGCACCGCCTACGATATAGCAGGTAAAGATATAGCTTCTGAACAGTCATTCCGTAGTGCAGTCTATCTGGCTTGCAATATCTTACGAAATCGTCAAGAATACGACGAATTAACAAAAGATCCACTCAAGTAGTCTTGCTGCTCAATCTCTCAATAGGGATTTTCGTTTTTATACTTTTTGTCAAATATCGCTTTGGTCTAATATCTAATCCGTTTTAATGTGAGAAAATTAATCCTTATTGATGGTATGGCTCTGACCTATCGCTCTTTTTATGCCATGGGAAGGTCAGGACGTACAAATAGCAAGGGGCTTAATACGGCTGCCTCTCTCGGTTTTGTAACTACACTGTACGATTTGATTCGTTCGCAGCAGCCGACACATATCGCAGTTGCTTTTGATCTCCCAGAACCTACGTTTCGACATCAACTCTATGCTGATTACAAAGCCAACCGCGATGCTATGCCTGAGGATATAGCTACAGCGTTGCCGTATATCCATAAGCTTGTCGGTGCGTTCAATATTCCTATTATCACCTGCTCAGGCTACGAGGCTGACGATGTGATAGGTACCATCTCTTATCAGGCTGAGCAACTTGGTTTCGACCAGATACTGATGGTTACGCCCGACAAGGATTTCGCTCAACTGGTCACGGATCGTATCTTGATGTACCGTTTCGGTAGGGCTGGAAGTCCCGACGAACTTATGGGCGTCAACGAGGTGAAAAGTAAATTTGGGGTGTCTGATTGTTGTCAAGTGGCTGATTTGCTGGGTCTGTGGGGTGATGCGTCCGATAATATCCCTGGTGTTAAAGGTGTGGGTGAGAAAAGTGCCAAAAAACTAATCGCCCAGTTCGGATCTGTCGAACAAATGGTGCTCCGAGTAGAGGAGATAAAGAACGACAAAGTGCGAGCATTGGTTAGAGATAATGCCAATCAGGCACTGTTCTCCAAAAAATTGGCTACAATAGTCAAAGATGCTCCAATCTCATTCAGTGAGGAACAGTTGAGACTTACCGAACCCAATTATAGTCAACTTAGTGCGCTGTTCAAGGAGTTGGAGTTCAGAGCACTCTCCAAACGGTTGTTTACCGATTTGAGCATCTCTAATCCCGACAAGGCGTTGTTGTTCAGCGCATCGGCTTCTTCAAAAAGAATACAACAACCCGATACCGCCCAACTTTCGCTTTTTGATATCCCAGTAGATGTCAACAGCGAACCTGACCAGTCTAATGAACAGGAATCGTTGCTCCAAATTTCACTGTTGCCAGATTTGCCGTCATCGGGCGATGTGGCGATATATATCAATGGAGCAACACTCGCAGTGGCTGTTGATGCTGAACATGTATTTGTATCTACGGTAGGTGAGACCAATCTGTCTTTACTCAAAAAATTGTTGCAAGACGATACTACTACCAAACTCTGTCATGATATAAAACTCCTTAAGTATATGCTGAAAGAGTTGGATATCGAAATTAAAGGTGAAATATTCGATTTGCAACTTGCACATTATCTGGTTGATTCGGAAGCACGGCATACGATAGGTTTTATCAGCTCCAGTATCTTGGGCTATGAACCTGATTCACCGCAAGAGATGGCTGCGGTTATGTGGCAGATTTTTCCATGTTTGGCAGCAAGACTCTCAGATGCTAATCTGTATGGCATATACCGTGATATCGAACTCCCATTGGTAGATGTCCTCATAAGTATGGAGCAAGAGGGTGTAAATATCGATGTGCAGGCTATCCGCGACTATTCAGCGCACCTCACCGTGGAACGTGGTCAATTGGAACAACAGATATATGAGTTGGCAGGCATGTCGTTCAATATCAGCTCACCAAAACAGCTCGGTGAGGTTCTCTACGATCGACTGAAAGTAACCGATAAGCCTCCCCGAACCGCTACCAAACAATATTCTACTGCTGAGGATGTGCTGCAAAAACTCTCAAGCAAACATCCGATTATCGACAAAATTTTGGAGTATAGGTCGTTGTCTAAGTTGATTGGAACTTATTTGGATAGTTTTCCAAAATTGATAAATCCTACTACGGGCAGGTTGCATACTATCTACAACCAAGCGGTAACTGCTACGGGTAGATTGAGTTCCTCGTCGCCCAATCTGCAAAATATTCCAATAAGAACAGAACGCGGCCGTGAAATTAGAAAGGCTTTTATCCCACGAAACGACCAATATACGCTATTGGCAGCCGACTATTCCCAAATCGAACTCCGTATCATTGCATCGTTGTCAGGCGATAAAAATATGATGCACTCGTTTGTTGAAAACCAAGATATTCATGCCGCAACAGCCGCTAAGATATACAAAACTTCTATTGGAGAGGTTTCTAAAGAGCAACGTCGTAATGCCAAATCAGTCAATTTTGGGACTGTGTATGGTATCAGTGCTTTCGGCTTGTCCGAACAGTTGCATATCCCTCGTCAGGAAGCTAAGGATTTGATTGATCAGTATTTTGAACAATATCCTGATATCCAAAAGTATATCGAGAAAAGTATCGCTTTCGCCCGTGAGCATGGCTACGCTAATACCATTTTAGGGAGACGTCGCTACTTGTCTGATATCAATAGCCGTAATAACAATCTGCGAGGGTTTGCTGAACGGAATGCCGTCAATATGCCTATTCAAGGCTCTTCGGCTGATATGATTAAGGTGGCTATGTGTAGGATCTATCATAGGTTCCTTGAGCTGAATCTCCGTTCAAAAATGATTTTGCAAGTGCACGACGAATTGGTGTTTGATGTGTACAAACCAGAAATTGATGTAGTGAAACAAATTGTGGAGTCTGAGATGCGTCAGGCGCTGCCTCTCGATATTCCAGTTCAGGTAAGTATTGAGATAGGTCAAAATTGGTTGGAGGCACACTAACGCTAACTCTTGTTTGTTATTCGGGCGTCATATCTGATTTTAATCAGTGTGATGCCCAATATTTTTTTTTATTCAAAAATTAATTCGTACCTTTGTCTTTTCTTTTTAGTTTGATGATTTATTGTATTTGATTGATTGATGTGTTGTTATAGATATTTTTGAATTGTCGCTTCCTTTATAGGATCGATATATGGTTTAGTTATCAATAAATAATAAAAGATTCACAATGAGAAATCTCGCTATGGTGGCTTTCGGAGGCAATGCGTTGCTTCGCAGTGGTCAGAAGGGCACCTACCAAGAGCAGTTGGCAAATGTGGAGCAGACTTGTGAAAGTCTGTGTAACTTAATCAAGCGCGGCTACAATATCGTTATCGGTCATGGTAATGGACCTCAAGTGGGTAATGTGATGCTTCAGCATGAGGCTGGAAATCAGAATTTCAATATCCCAGCTATGCCTATGGATTTTTGTGTTGCCGAAACGCAAGGGTCTATCGCCTATATGATTGAGTTGGCTTTGCGCAACGTCTTTGCTCGCAACGATATTTACCGTGATGTGGTAACTATCGTAACTCAGGTGGCTGTCAATGCGCTGGATCCAATGTTCCAAAATCCCACCAAGCCTGTCGGACCCTATTATACCAAAGAGCAGGCCGATGCAATCCGTGAGCAGACGGGGGCTGTGTTCAAAGAGGATCCTAAAGGCAATGGCTGGCGTAAGGTGGTGGCATCGCCTAAGCCTAAGCGGATAAACAATATCAAGATAATCAAGCACCTGGTCAAAGGTGGCAATGTGGTTGTTACAGTTGGCGGTGGTGGTATTCCCGTTGTGGAGGAAAGCGACTATGTGCGCGGAGTGGAAGCTGTAATCGACAAAGATTTGGCTTCGGCTTTATGTGCCATCCAAATTGAGGCCGAAGAGTTTTATATCCTTACCGATGTGCCTAAGGTTTATATCAATTTTCGTAAGCCCGATGAGAAAGCACTCGATGTCATCACTGTCGAAGAAGCTAAAAAATATTTGGCAGAAGGTCAGTTTACCGAGGGAAGTATGGCTCCTAAAGTCCGCGCGGGTATCATGTTTATTGAGAATGGCGGCAAGACATGTGTGATTACCGAAGCTGGTCAGTTGGACAATCCGTATTGTGGTACCCGTATCGTTCGCTAATCAATTGTCAAAGAATAAAATATCAATAATCAAAATAAAAAATATTTATTATGGCTTATAATTTGCGTAACCGTAATTTTCTGAAGATTCTTGACTTCAGTCCCAAGGAACTTAATTATTTTCTTGATCTTGCTCGCGATCTTAAACGCGCAAAATATGCTGGAACAGAGCAGCCTACGATGAAGGGTAAGAATATTGCCCTTATATTCGAAAAGACCTCTACGCGTACCCGTTGTGCTTTTGAAGTTGCAGCCTACGATCAGGGTGCTCATGTTACTTATCTTGGTCCTACGGGTAGCCAAATCGGTGTTAAGGAAAGCATGGCCGACACTGCTCGCGTGTTGGGGCGTATGTTCGATGGTATTGAATATCGTGGTTTTAAGCAAGAAACGGTTGAGGAGCTTGCTAAGTATGCTGGCGTTCCTGTGTGGAATGGTTTGACCAATGAGGCTCATCCTACTCAAATCCTCGCTGATTTCCTTACGATGCAAGAGCATGTTGACAAACCTCTCAACAAGGTTACTTTTGCTTATGTTGGCGATGCTCGTTTCAATATGGGCAACAGTTTGATGGTTGGTGGTGCAAAGATGGGCATGGATACCCGCATCATCGCTCCTAAAGGGTTGCAGCCAGAGGCTTGGCTGGTCGAGAAATGCCAGGAAATTGCAAAAGAGACGGGTGCCAAGATTACCGTGACCGACGATCCTGTCAAGGGGGTCGAAGGTTGCGATTTTATCTATACCGATGTTTGGGTTTCGATGGGTGAGCCCGATGAGGTGTGGAAAGAGCGTATCAATCTGCTTCGTCCATATCAGGTCAACGCCCAGATGATGAAAAATACAGGCAATCCTAAATGCAAGTTTATGCATTGTCTCCCTGCTTATCATAATCTTGAAACTCAGGTGGGTCGCGATGTCAATGCCAAATTTGGTCTGGATGGTATCGAGGTTACCGAAGAGGTTTTCGAAAGTGAGAACAGCATCGTATTCGACGAGGCGGAGAATCGTATGCACACCATCAAGGCTGTTATGGTCGCTACTTTAGGTGATTAGTTGTGTATATGTCGATAAAGACATTCTTATAACATCGTCCAAGAAAATATGATTATCAGATGTCGTGTGTCTTATTGCAGGCATCTGATAATCTGTTTCGTTTTCGCTTGGGTGTTTTGTAGAATTCGTTTCTTGTGATGTCTTAAATCTTAAATTATGAATAGAAAAAAATTTATAGGCTGGGTCGTCAGTATCGTACTCACTCTTTTCTTATGGTGTGTGCCTACCGACTTTTTCGGCATTGAAGGGCTCTCTGTCGTTGAGCAGCGTATTATTGCCATTTTTGTTCTCGCTGCTTGTCTGTGGATATCTGAGCCTATCCCTATCTGGACATCTTCTGTCTTGGTAATGGTTTTGATGCTGTTAACTACTTCTGACAGCATGCTTGCTTTTTTGCGTCCTGAGAATTTAGACTTGGTTACCGATAAGAGCAATCTCGTAGAAGGATCTTCTATATTGTTTATCAGCTACAAGGCTATTATGGCTGCATTCGCTGATCCTACAGTTATGCTTTTTATGGGTGGGTTCGTCCTTGCTATTGCTGCTACGAAATATAAGTTTGACGCAGCACTTGCAAAGGTGTTGATGAAGCCTTTTGGCAACAAACCCAGTATGGTGATGTTAGGCTTTATCTTGATTACCGCGCTCTTTTCTATGTTTATGAGCAATACGGCTACTGCGGCTATGATGTTGGCTATTTTGACGCCAGTCTTGGCATCGCTCAAAGAAAGCAAAGGCCGTATTGGTCTGGCACTCGCAATCCCTGTCGCTGCCAATGTGGGTGGCATGGGAACTCCTATCGGAACCCCACCAAATGCTACTGCTGTCAAGTATCTTACCGATAATCTCGGTCAGGCAGTCTCTTTTGGTGGTTGGATGATGATTATGGTTCCTATAGTTATCCTTATCCTCTTCTTGTCGTGGCTGTTCTTGCAAAAGTTTTTTCCGTTCGAAAAAGGTGAGACGGTTAATGTGGAAATTGAGGGCTCTTTCGACAAAAGTCCTAAGGCTTGGATTGTATATATCACCTTTATCGTTACTATCCTGCTTTGGGTAACGGGTAAGTTTACGGGTGTCAACTCGTTCTCGGTGGCTCTGATACCATTTGCGGTGTTTACGGTGTGCGGCATCTTCGACAAAAACGACCTCAAGAAAGTTGACTGGGACGTGCTTTGGCTTGTTGCTGGCGGTTTCGCACTTGGTGTCGGTCTTGACAAGACGGGTCTCGCCGAACATTTGGTCAGCGCTATCCCATTCAATACATGGCCAGTCATGCTCGTTGTTGTTGGCTCTGGTTTGCTGTGTATCATTATGTCAACATTTATGAGCAACAGCGCCACAGCTGCGCTTTTGATTCCTATCTTGGCAGCTGTCGGAACAGGTATGACCGAGCAGTTGGCACCTCTGGGTGGTGCAGCAACACTTTTGGTCGGTATCGCTCTGTCGGCATCGTTGGCTATGTCGTTGCCTATTTCTACGCCTCCTAACGCTCTGGCGTATGCCAAAGGATTTATCAAGACGAAAGATATGGCCGTTGTCGGAATCTTTGTGGGTATCATCGGTATGATAATATCCTATGCTGTGCTTATTTTTGCCAGCAAAATAGGATTGTCTGTTTGTTAATTTATCATAATTACGTTTGTAACCGTTAGCTGTATAGCGATATCGTTTTCGGCTAACGGTTATATAGTGTAAATAGCGTCTTAAAGTTTATTGAAAATGAAAAAAATCGTACTTTTATCGTTGTTGGTGCCATGCGCATTGGCCGCTATGGCTCAGTCTCAGCCTGCTGGTACTCCTGCTCCTGTGCAGAAAGTAAGCGTGACACCCTATGGTTTTATTCGTAATTATCTCTCCTACGACAGCCGTAGCACCTATTTTGTAAACGGTGGCGAGTATAATATCATGCCTTATGATGAGCAGTGGAATCTCCCAGACGAATATGCTGTTAACGGAGAAGCATCAGCCGATGCTAACGATTATTCAACGTTGCGTTTTCAGGCTATTTCTACCCGTTTCGGTTTCAATCTAACTGGTCCAAGCTTGTTCGGTGCAAAAAGTACTGGCAAAATTGAGGCTGATTTCTGCGGCTTTGGAACGAGCAATACTGTGCTTCGTATCCGTTTGGCGTATATGAAGTTGGAGTGGGAACGTCATGAGATCTTGTGTGGTCAAGATTGGCACCCTATCAACGGTGGAGCCGCCTATCAGCCAGAGGTGTTGGGAATGGCAGCAGGTGCACCGTTCTCTACCATCAACCGCTCGCCCCAGTTGCGTTATAATTACAAGATGAATGGCGGCCTCGGCTTTACGGCAGCTGCTATTTATCAGATGCAATACACCTCGTCTGGCCCTGATGGTGCTTCAGCCAATTATGCTAACCGTGATATGATACCAGAGTTGTTTGGTGGTATCTCGTTAACTAAAGGCTCTTTCTATATGCAAGTGGCGGCTGATTTTCTCTCTATCCGTCCTCGCGTTACGGCAGAAGTTCCCGCTGCAAGCGACCCCTCAAAAATGGTTACCATTAAGGTCAACGATCGCATCGCTACTGTTTCGCCAACTTTCTACGCACAGTACAAAGAGGGTGCGCTGTCTATCAAATTCCGTTCTATCTACGGTCAGAATGTGGCGCATCTCAACCTAATGAGTGGCTATGGCATCTCGGCTATCAACGACGATGGCTCTCAAGACTATACACCACTGCGTAGCACGATCAACTTCTTTAATATCGCCTATGGCAAGAAGGTAAAAGCCAACCTCTTTTTGGGTTATATGAAAAATTTGGGAACCAAGGATAATCTTATTGAAGAAGGTATGGATGCTCTATACACTAAAAACAATAAGTGTTGCAATATTGGGCAGATGATGCGCATTGCACCTTCGGTCAGCTATAATATCGCAAACTTTACGTTGGGTTTGGAATATGAATATACATTGGTTGAATATGGCAAAATCGGTGTTGACGGCAAACTTATTGCTGGCACAGAGCACAACGTACCAGGACACCGTATCTGTGGATTGGTGAAATATTCGTTCTAATTCTTTCCAACCATCCCCAAAACAGAAATATTACTCACCGCTTATCCCAATATCCCCGATCTTGCACAGCGTGAATAGGGCTTGAGGTGAGCATCGCATCGATTTTTTTTGTTTAATGTGTCTGACAATATTTAGTCAGACACATTTTTTTTGTCGTAGCTATCGTAGCTATCGTATCTATCGTCCTCTATCGTAATCTATTGTAATCTATTGTAATCTATCGTATCTAACGGGGTGGACTCGTTTAGAGGCAAAGCGATAGGCAGCCGAAGCAAGCCTCACCGCTACAAGCAGCAAGCACTTGCCAATCCGAGCCATCCAGCCATCCAGCCGTCACAGCCGATACTGCAGTCATAATCGTCATTACCGTCATTACCGTCATTACCGTTACAGCCGTTATAGCCGTTATAGCCGTTATAGTCGTCATAGCCGTTACTACCATTACTTCCATTACAGCCGTCATAGCCGTTACTACCATTACTACCATTACAGCTGTCATAGCCGTTATAGCCGTTACTCCCATTACAGCCGTAATAGCCGTTATAGCCGTTACAGCCGTTACAGCCGTCATAGCCGTCATAGCCGTCATAGCCGATATAGCCGTTACCACCGTTACTACCGTTACTACCGTTACTACCGTTACCATCGTCCCAATCGTTATAATCGTTACTACCGTCACAATCGTCACAACCGCAATGGTCAATCTATGCGTTTAGTGTGTTGATTAGAGTGGTGCTGTTATAAAAAAAATATTGGGTTCTTATTTTGGGCCTGCTAATTCCTTTTGTTTTGGGAGCCTATCTGGAACGACATCAACAAAAAAATATAATGGCGAATCCGTAAAAAAATGTATATTTGCATGTTTATTGTATCATAACGAATATTGTAAGATTGTTATTTTATTGTTGACAATGAATAAGATATGTTCTATTGAGAAAGGGCGTTTGTGCTTTCTCATTCTCTCTTTTGTGCTTTCGTTCTCATGGGGGGTGGCTGCTTCCAATAGTTGTATGGATGATGTGGACCCCAATACGATATGCAACCCCAATGAGCCAGGTGCTCCAGGCACTGGATACGAAGAGGGTTGGGAGTCAGACGGAATTGCGTTTGATACTGTAGTCGCATGCGATAGCGCTCAATGGTATGAGAATTGGTATAGCGTAAGTGGTGCACAATACGTGATTCAGGGCATCAAGGCTCACAACGGTTGCGACTCGGTTAAACAATTGGTGCTTGAGTTGTATCACACCGATTATAAGAAACTTTCGCCGATTACCGCTTGCGATTCGTTTCTGTTTGCTCCCTCGAATCAGTGGTTCAAAAACTCTGGAAATTATAGTATTGTCCGTGAATTGCAGTCTCATGATGGACATTGTGACAGTATCTATGAGTTGTCGCTCAAAATAGTAAGTGCCAGCAACCGTGGTGATACGGTTATCAAAGGCTGCTCGTATGTTATTTACAATTTTAACCAGTATTTGAAGGATACTTCGTGGACAGATGTTACCGATAACGATGGCTGTGATAGCTTGACAGATGTCCACATCAAAGTGTACAAGTCAGCGGTTGTAGATTCAACTATCTATGGCTGCGATTCGTTGGAGTTTGATGGTGGAATCTATCGTATGTCCACAACTATGTTGCAACCTATGGGCAGTACTGTTGATGGTTGTGATTCTTCTATTCGTTTCCATATCGAAATCAATCACTCTGATCAGGACATAAAAGATGCGTACGCAGGTTATTTTTGCGACAGTTTTTATTGGGATGCAACGGGTATGTGGTACGATGCACTTGAGGCATTGGGACGTCCTAAGGCTTATTTGAAAAATCAATACAAGTGTGATAGTATCGTTTCGTTATGGGCAAGTGTTTGGCCTTCTCAAGTAACCTCAATTGATACGGCAGTTTGCGACAGCTTTGTATGGAATGGTCGTAGCATCCTCCACGACACCAACATCGTAAGCAATGTGATGGAGAAGGATATCCATGGTTGCGACTCAATGCTCAATATTTCCCTCATAGTGCAATATACCGCCAAGGTCGAGGTTACTCAATCAAGCTGTGATAGTCTGTTTTGGAATGGCCGTTATCTGAAGCAGTCTTCTTCGTATTTCGATACGTTAAAGAGACTTACAGTTTTGCCTCATTCGGCAGGCGCATGTGATAGTATCGTAAAACTAAATCTTACCGTCAATCATGCACAGCAGGGGCAGGAAAATCTTGTGGCTTGCGATTCGTTATTCTATCTGGAGTGTATGAATTATAAGGATACCTCAGCAATTGTCAATTCGGGTAAGACGGTCGATGAGTGCGATTCGACTACCAAGGTTACTATTGTGATAGGCCATCCCACCACGGGCGAACAGTTTACCTCCGCTTGCGATTATTACAAGTGGAATGGCGTTACCTATGCGAAAGATACTATAGGACCCCAGATGGTGGTTCGCAACCATTGGGGGTGCGACAGTACCGTCACATTACGTTTGATATTGCACCAGTCGGTTTATACCGACACTTTCGCTGATGTGTGCGATAGTATCCGTTGGTATGATTCTACTTATTTTGGTGGTGAACCAACGCATACATTCAAGCATGTTACCTATTGGCGTTGCGATAGTGTCGTCAAGTTGCATATCAATCTCAAACACGGTTCTTACCGCGACACCATCGCAACGGCTTGCGACTCGTTTCAGTGGCGAGGCAATGTCTATTATGCTACTACAACCGATCGCACGCCCTATCGTCAGTATGTCAACTCGCAGGATTGCGATAGTGCAGTGCGACTATTCCTTCTGGTGAATTATACAACTTACGGTGATACTATTTCCTATGAGTGCGATAGTTTTACATGGCATGGCATCACATATGCTACCAACGATACCACTCCAGTGTATCACTATATCAACAGCCGAGGCTGCGATAGTGTAGTATCGTTGAATCTTAGAATGAGGTTCAGTACAGTATCGGATATCGAGGGCGCCGCCTGTGGTCATCTTATCTGGAGGTTTAAGTGGTGCGATGCCACTGGAATCTATCAAGATACAATCTATAATTCAGTGGGTTGCGATAGCGTGATGCGGTTGCATCTTACTATCAATCCGCTTGATGAGGGTGGAGTGTCGGGTTTGTATGAGGTTGAAACTGGGCGTTATGTGAGCTTTGCTCAAGGTAATCTTCAATATTCGGCATCTTCTGATCAGTGGCGGTTTGCTGAGCATCAGTATGACTTTATCGGTCTCCCGAATGCCAATATCTCTGAAAACTACAACGGGTGGATAGACTTGTTTGGTTGGGCTACAAGTGGCTATCATAATGTTGCCGACTATACCAATGTCTCGTATCAGCCTTGGGCTTCAAACAATGTTACGATTAGCGATGAACTGAACAGCAAAGGTTTTGGTCCTTCTACATTCATGGCAGATCAGGATTTGACGGGTTTCGCCTCTGGCTACGATTGGGGGCTCCATAATGCTATTCAAAATGGTGGTGGCGCAGCTGGCCATTGGCGCACGCTTACAGCTGATGAGTGGACCCATTTGCTTTTCTACCGTCCAGATGCTATCAACAAGCGAGCTTCGGCAACTGTTTATGGTGTGAGCGGCGATGAGAAAGTCTATGGTGTGGTTCTGCTCCCCGAGACATGGTTCTTGCCAGACAACTGCACCTACAATCCAGGCGCAGATCATGGCTTTGCAACGAATGTGTATAGCAATGTCCAATGGCAAGCCATGCACGACGCTGGTGCTGTCTTTTTGCCAGCAGCGGGGTCTCGTTTTGTGGATGATGTGGATGGGCAGGATGAGTACGGCTATTATTGGTCGGCTACTCACTATGATGCTCAAGATGCATATCTGTTTGTTCTAACGCATTCCACGATGCTTGTTGACCGTTATCCTCGCCATATTGGACGTTCTGTGCGTCTTGCTCAAGATGTCGATGGCACTACTATTCCGTGCACTACCTATGGTGATACCTCAGCGGTTGTGGAAAGTGAGTTCTTATGGTATGACGAGGTGCTGACGGAGTCGGGCGACTATCGTCGTGTTTCTCCAGAGGTCAATGCCGCAGGATGCGATAGTGTGGTCTTTATTCATCTAACCGTTGGCGTTGAAGGTGTGAGCGATGTAATGGCTTCAAGGTTTGTTGTCTCTGTATGGAATCAGGCAATTCATATCTTTGGTGCAGACCAACAGCCGCTGCAAATCTTCGATGCGCAAGGCCGTCTGTTGGAATATAAATCGCATATCTC
>JAGHVA010000094.1 GCA_018064565.1 Candidatus Colimorpha onthohippi | reverse complement strand
TGTCAACTACCGCATGCTGCCGGAAGAGGCTATCAATGCCACAACTATCAACAGTGGTTATGCTATGGGTGTCAGCGATCAGTTGGGTTCAATAGCGCGCGGCAAGCGTGCCAATTTTTATCTTACCAAGCCTATCCCGACCTATGAGTACATGCCATACAGCTATGGCGAGAACAAGGTTGAGGTGGCTTTTTTGAATGGCAAAGTATGTTAAAGGTTCAAAATATATCCAAGTCGTATGGCTCGCTCAAAGTGCTGGACAATGTCAGTTTTGAATTGCAACAGGGCGATTTGGTCTCGGTAGTGGGGGCTTCTGGGGCAGGCAAAACTACGTTGTTGCAGATTCTCGGTACGCTCGATCGTCCCGACAGTGGTACTATCTGTTATGATGACGTCGATGTAACCCAGCTGAATGAGAATCGCTTGGCTGCTTTTCGTAATCAGCATATCGGTTTTGTATTTCAGTTCCATAACTTGTTGCCAGAATTTACAGCTCTTGAGAATGCTTGTTTGCCCGCACTAATCGCAGGCAAGAGCATGCGTCAGGCACAAGAGGAGGCCATGCAGTTGTTGCAGTTCTTGAAGCTTGAAGGACGTTCGCATCACAAACCGTCTCAATTGTCGGGTGGCGAACAGCAGCGAGTGGCTGTGGCTCGAGCCTTGATCAACCGTCCTTCGGTAGTGTTGGCAGACGAACCCTCTGGAAATCTCGACTCTAAGCATGCCCGTGAGTTGCACGAGTTGTTTTTTCAACTTCGCGATCAGTACAAGCAGTCGTTTGTCATCGTAACGCATAACGAAGAGTTGGCCGCAATGGCTGACCGCCAGATTGTTTTGAAAGATGGAAAAAAACAGTGACATTATCTATGGTCTTCGTCCTGTAATGGAAGCTATCCGTTCGGGTCAGCAGGTGGATCGTATTTTTATCCAGAACGCATTGCAAGGTGTTTTGGTTGGTGAATTGAAATCGCTTGTCAAAGAACGTCAGGTTCCATTTCAGTTTGTTCCGATTGAGAAGTTGAACCGTATGTCTCGTAATGGCAACCATCAAGGGGTGGTTGCTACAATAGCACCGGTGCGCTACCGTTCGTTTGTCGATGTGGTTGAGTCGCTGTTGGAGGCAGGTAAGGTGCCTTTTATCGTGATGCTCGACCATGTTACCGATGTGCGCAATATGGGAGCTATTGTACGTACTGCCGAGTGCGCGGGCGTCGATGCTGTGGTTGTTCCAGAGCATGGTAGTGCTCAGATAAGTGCCGATGCAGTCAAGTCCTCATCTGGTGCGTTGTTGCGGCTCCCGATATGTAGGGAGGGCAATTTCAAGACGGTAATCAACTTGGCGAAGCAATACGACATGCAGATATGCGCAGCCACCGAGAAAGGGTCTGTCGCATATACCAAAGTCGATTTTCGCAAACCTACACTTCTGGTAATGGGTGCCGAAGAGAAAGGTATCAGTCCCGATGTACTTAAGATGTGTGATGTCCGCGCTGCTATTCCTATATTAGGCGATATCCAGTCGCTTAATGTGTCGGTAGCTGCTGGCGTTCTAATTTATGAGGCATTGCGGCAGCGATCCAACGGTTGAGGTGTGATGTAATATTTTTTACTTTGTTTATATTTTACGATGAAGAGGTCTTTGTTCTTGGTGGTAGTGTTACTGCTTTCTGTGTCGGCAACCGCACAGTTGTCGCTCTCTTGGCCAGCCTCGCAAGCCACCGAGGTGTTCTCCAATTGTGGAGGTGTAACGGTTAGTGTTGTGGTTCATAATGATGCCGACACCGCCATACCTGCATATACGGTGAAATTTCGCCGCAATGCCGATTATTATCTCGCGTCGAGTGTGCGCTCGTTAGCGCCGCACAGTTCCGACACATTGCCTCTTTTTCAGGATGCGGGTCTTCAGCCAGCATCGTATCATATAGCGGTGGCTCTGCTTGACTCTATCGACAGCATACGCACTACTATTCAGGTTGTTTATTGCCGCAATGCTGGTATTGATAGTGTTTGGTCGCCACAACCACACCAAACAGTGGTGGAGGGCGATCCATTTCCAGTGCAGGTTAGTTTTTCTAATTTTGGTTATACAGCGGTGTCGTCGCTTTATTGGTTGGTAACCAATGTGGATGGCGCACCTGTGCTTCCAGCCAAAAGTCTGAGTGCTATGAACTATGGCGAGACTGTATCGGATGTCCAGACGATAACAATCCCTATGGGGATTTATGGCTCCAAGACTATCTCGATAACGCTCCAGCCCAACGATCAGTTTCCTGCCGACAATATCGCGACAATTCCTGTTTTCGTAAAACCAGCATACAATCCACAACCATTGTCGGTCTCTACGGTATCCAATCAGTGCCGCATGTCGGTAGCACCAGTCTCCATGTCGCTGATTAACGCAGGAGGGCGGACTATCATGGCTGGCGATTCAATCAAGATTGGTTATAGTTTTTATTCGGTTCGGTTGGGAGTGCCGTTGTCTGAC
Source organism: Candidatus Colimorpha onthohippi (assembly GCA_018064565.1). Taxonomy (GTDB): domain Bacteria; phylum Bacteroidota; class Bacteroidia; order Bacteroidales; family P3; genus Colimorpha; species Colimorpha onthohippi. The sequence goes on along the minus strand of JAGHVA010000094.1, from coordinate 398 downwards.
GATGCCTCTCATCACGAAGAGTGGTATGTGCTTCCCAACGATTGGAATCCAGACAGCGTTATTGATATTGTCTTTGCGCAGCCCGCCAATCTGGATCCCTCTGCTTGGGGTGTAGATATATCATTGCGGCTGACGGGTTGGGCATCTCACTTGCAGGATAGTCGAAAAGACAGTTACGATACGATTACAAGCGGTCAAGAGTTTGTGGCACTACATGCCCCATCTGCACCTATTGCTTCTGATAGTCATATCCCATACGCTTCTCGTACTGTTTTGAGGTCGGCTCACTCGGACTACTTTCCTAAATATTCGTATGCAGACACATCCAGTGCTGCTTAACTCTATCATTCCAGCGATTATAATCAGCCCACGTCATCGCCGCCCCCCCAATCCTATCG
>JAGHVA010000195.1 GCA_018064565.1 Candidatus Colimorpha onthohippi | reverse complement strand
TCAACCGCTCAGCATCAACAGCTTATTCACACTGCTTTGGAGAATGTAAAACGGGTTACTGGTTTTTGCGGCAGATGGGAGGTAATCAGTCATAACCCGTTGGTGGTATGCGAGACGGCACACAACGCCGACGGAGTACACGCCATGCTACAGAAACTCAACGAGGTGCAATACGACAAGTTGCATCTCATTTACGGATGTGTGAGCGACAAAGACTTTTCGAAAATACTACAGATGCTTCCCCAAAATGCACAATACTATTACACACAGCCCTCTGTGCCACGAGCGCTCCCTGCTGCCGACCTTGCCGCTACCGCCAGCCAACTCGGTATGGCTGCACCTTACTACCCCAACATCGGTCAAGCCTATCAGATGGCAAGCAAACAAGCATCACCAACCGACATGATTCTCATTACTGGAAGCATCTTTCTCGTAGCTGACGCTCTCAAATATTTTAAGCAATACAGTCTAATATCCCAATAACCCATGACACTCTCCAACCAATACCTGTCCGCAGTTATCAGCACCCATGGTGCAGAGGTAACAAGCCTGCGCAGCAAACACCACGAATATATATGGCAGGCAGACCCAACATTTTGGGGACGACATGCTCCATTGCTGTTTCCCATAGTAGGCAAAGTATATAATGGCACCTATCGGGTGGATGGTCATAAATATGAGCTCCCCCAGCATGGTTTTGCCCGCGACAGCGAGTTTGAATTGGTCTCACAGGGAGCAGACTATGCCGAACTGCGGCTGCAACATAACGCTAAGACTTTGACATCCTACCCCTATCCCTTTGTCCTGACCATACGATACCAATTGTACGGCAATCAACTGCTCACCGATTGGCAGCTTTTCAACCCAAGCAACAAGCCAATCTTCTTTCAGATAGGAGCACACCCAGCGTTTAATCTTCCACAGTTTGACCCATCCAGCCCTACACATGGGTATTTGGAATACTATTACCTTACGGACGACGAAGACCTCGATGCCCCATTTACTCATATTACCATCAATCGGATTACCCCAGACGGTTATGTACTGCCCGAACAGTTATCTGTCGATTTGCCCGACGGCCAACAACCTATCACTGAATCGTTGTTTAAGGATGGAGCGCTAATCATCGAACAGCAACGAGTGTATAGTGTAGTAATACTCGATCAGCACAAGCAACCCGTAGTAGAGATGTCGTGGGAAGATGCCGATATCCCTGTATTGGGAATCTGGCGTCCTTATGGTGCACCGTTCTGCTGCATCGAGCCTTGGTATGGTCGTGCCGACAGCCTCGGATTTGCAGGCGACATCTCGCAACGGCAATACATACAGTGTCTGCAACCTAACCAAACATTTCGCCATCGCCATACCATCATTTGCCGACGATGACGACACCCGAATAGACTTATGCACTATAAATCACATGCCTCATCTTGTGATAATATATTTTAGTTAGATATGTATCAACTCTATTTAGTTACTGACAGCGAAGCTACTCAAGGTCGCGATTTTATCTCTATCGTATTGGACGCTGTAAAAGGCGGTGTAACGATGGTACAGTTGAGAGAGAAGAAAGCCACCACACGCCACTTTGTAGAACTTGGAACGGCACTGCATCAGGCACTCCAGCCATTAGGTATCCCGCTCATTGTCAACGACCGTGTCGATATAGCCCTCGCTATACGAGCCGAAGGCGTACATATCGGGCAAAGCGATATGCCTTATGCTATGGTACGTGAGATACTGGGGCATGATAAAATAGTCGGCCTCTCGGTCGAGAATATGCAACAAGTAGTGGAAGCCAACCAACTGGATGTAGATTATATCGGCATTTCACCGGTATTTGCAACACCCACCAAGACCGATACAGCGCAGCCCTTCGGATTGGACGGCTTGCGACAAGCTGTAGCCATCAGCCAGCACCCCACCGTAGCCATCGGCGGCATCAATATCCATACAGCTGCGGAGGTAATGAAATGTGGAACAGACGGTATCGCTGTAGTCAGTGCTATTATGAGCAACGACAACCCTCAGCAAGCCGCCCGCCAGCTACGCAACTGCATCAGGCAATAACACATCAATTTGTGATGTACCTTTTTCTATCTTGTCTAACTCAGCCACCCCAACTGCCTCATGTCAAAAAAGCTTTCCGAATTTGATCTTATCGACAAGATCAAGACTATGTTTCCAACACCTCAAAATATGATAGGTATCGGCGACGATTGTGCTATCATCCCTCAAGCATCAGGGTTCGACACACTTGTCAGTACCGACCTGCTAATCGAAGGGGTACACTTTTTGCGTCAGGATATCCAGCCTACATTATTAGGATGGAAGGCCGCCGCTGTAAATCTCAGCGATATTGCAGCCATGGGCGGAAAGCCTATAGGCACCTTTTTGTCTGTTGCCCTCCCATCTGATTGTTCACAAGAGTGGATAGACCAATTTCTGGAAGGCTATCATGACATTTCCTCTTGCTATAACGTATCGCTGCTTGGAGGCGACACCACTCGCAGTCTCAACACTATTTGCATCAACGTAGGCGTTGTCGGAACGGTGCCTCACGGCAAAGCCTTACAACGCAATACAGCTCAGGTAGGCGACCTTATATGCGTAACGGGTCCTCTCGGCGATGCTGCTGCTGGACTGAAAATCATACTCAGCCAGCTGCCTCGATTAGACCACGAATCTGCACTGGTTTTACGCCACTACCATCCTATGCCCCGCATCGAAGAAGGCATTACACTGGCTGCTACTCCTGGCGTACACGCTATGATGGACATATCCGACGGCATTGCTTCGGACCTCAGACATATCGTCAAAGCATCACAAGTAGGTGCTGATGTAGATGTTGAGCGACTGCCTTTTTCAAACGAACTGCTATCGGTATGCCAAAAATATAATTGGGACCGTGTGCAACTGGCACTCGAAGGTGGCGAAGACTACGAACTGCTGTTCACCATGGATCCACAATGCCATCCCGCTGTCCAATATCATACTATAGGGCAGATTACTGACTCCAACACCATACAATGGATAGGTGGCAACCGCACTTATGAAGGATTCTCTCATTTCTAACTAACCAAAATAATTACACGATATGACTTATCCAACAGTACTTACTATTGCAGGAAGCGACTCGGGCGGTGGTGCTGGAATCCAAGCCGACATCAAAGCCATCAGCGCCACTGGTGGCTATGCAGCATCTGCCATCACTGCTATTACCGTACAAAACACCCTGGGTGTTGAAGAGGTATTCCCCATCCCTCCAAAAGTAATTGCAAGCCAGATTGATGCCGTACTGAGCGACATAGGTGCATGCGCCATAAAAATTGGGATGCTACACTCTGCACAAGTTATTGAAGCGGTATGCGACATGTTGCAAAAACACCATGTCAAAAATATAGTACTCGACCCTGTGATGGTATCCACATCTGGGCACAGACTTATTGAAGAGAGTGCAGTATGCTCCCTACAAGAGCTACTGATACCCATGGCAAGTATAATCACGCCTAATATTCCAGAAGCCGAGATATTGTTAGGACAGCGCATCACAACCTGTAGCCAACTGCCACAAGCGGCAGAGGCATTAAGTCTGGGTGGCAAAGTGTCGGTACTGATGAAAGCTGGGCACCTTGATGATGAAAACCTGATAGACTATTTCTACAACGCACAAACACATACCATTACACCACTGCCCTCACTACGCATCAATACCCAAAACACACACGGCACAGGCTGCACACTCTCATCAGCATTAGCATCCTATCTGGCACAAGGACTCGATTTAACCTCGGCCGCCAAAGCTGCCAAATCATACATATCTAAAGCCATAGCCGCTGGAGCAAAGTACCAGATAGGACATGGACACGGTCCGGTGTGCCATTTTTTTGAAAAAAATTGACGCAGCAGTCCGTCATCTACGCCACTGCTGCGCCATATTGCCAATTATTGCTGCCCACTAAGGATACTAATACCTATCCAAGAAAAACTTTCGTTCTTCCTCAGTTTTTTTCTTTTCCCACGGACCGTGGAGGAAAATGCCTGATGCTGGCGAAGGAGTTACACTATAGTGCAGCCTACCTTCTGGATTGATTAGCAAAAAAGTGGGATAACTCACCACTTTGAAATCCTCCAACACCTGATATTGACCATCAAAGTGAACCCATAGCCAATTGTAACGGTTGCTATGCCGTCCGTTTCTCAAAAAATGATACATCTTTTGAAACTCTCGGTCACAGCAAACCGTGACAAACGAGACATTGCTGCCGCTATCGCACACGCTGTCGTGAAAATGTGCCATAGTCTCAATCTCCGACAACGATGCAGGGTCTGCAGTACGCACAAACGACAGATATATCCAACGGCCTTTCAAACTATCCAAACACACCTTGTGCTTGTCAACGTCTGGCAAACAGAACGTGGAAACCTTGCTGGTTGTCTCCACCTTGTCAAAATGCGCCAACAAATGCTGTGCCATCTCCTGATGTTGCGGAAACTTGGTGCGCTGAGCAAGCTGTTCCACCATCAGCCGCACTTTTGACGGATGGTAGTAATACTCATAGTGGTACGCCTCCTTCAAAAACTGAAGCACAGCCAACTCTCGCACCTGCTCGTTGCGCAGCAACGGATCTACACCCAACGAGTCCATCATCCTATCTAACTGCACCTTATCTACCCACTGCGCCATCTGATCTACCCGCACATAGCGGTTGCCTCTACTCAACTGCTTCTCAAACAGCGTAAAAAAGAATTTCATATAGCTGTCGTCGTAATATAGGATAGGCTGGTTGTCGATGTATTTCTTAAACAAGCTATTCCTCGACTCAAACCGCAGCTGACATTTTAATGCCGCTAAGTGATACTGCTTATACCGATCAAAATAATCATTACCTATGCTTGGACACCGATTGTTGACCTCCATCACAAGGGTGTCGAAATACTGCTTGTTGACATGAAACCTAAAATCAAAATATTCTCGGTTCACATACATAAAACTATCTACCACCCTATCAAAAGTTGACACCGACACATTCAACTCTCTTGCTGGCAAGTTGCTGAACTCCAAAGGCAACGTCACAGGGTCAAGGTAGATATTGCGCCACTCGTTGACATTCCAATCAAAATCACGGATTTTGGCATCATACACACGACCCGCCTCCACATAAAACGACTGGGAATAATGCTCTATCTGCACAACCACAAGTGTGGGATAGTTGACATACGTCTGCAACGAGAAATTACCATCTTCGTCTATGACAGTACGGTCTATTACATACTCGTGATATGTCAGCTGATCGGTATAACCTATCAATAAAACCTCTTTTCCTGCACCATCCTCCACATTACCGCGAATGGTTACATTGGGAGTCTGAGAACTCAGACCGTTAGAAAGTAGTAGCAGCAACGACAGCACAAGAAATAAACGGCTCAAGTTTCGCATATCTTATAGTAAGTGATATTATGGTTTGTAATTGTACTAAAATTTATTAACGTCTTTTTTGAAAAATAATTGTACGCACATCTAACTTATCGAGTTTGAAAAAAAATAGTAAATTTGCAAATTATTTCTTATGATAAATCCGTGTTGTGCGTTTTACGCGAGAACAACTAAACAATTGTATAACAACAAAAAAAACATAACTATGAATGGAGTAAAGCAATATATTGACACCAACAAAGAACGCTTCTTGGACGAATTGTTTGACCTGATACGCATTCCTTCGATATCAAGCGAGTCGGCTCACAAAGAGGATATGGTACGATGCGCCAACAAGTGGAAAGAGTATCTGCTGGCAGCAGGAGCCGACAAAGCCGAGGTCATGCCATCCAACGGCAACCCTGTGGTTTACGGCGAAAAAATCATTGATACTAACAAGCCTACTGTCATGGTATATGGCCACTACGATGTGATGCCTGTGGCTCCTATCGAATTATGGAATACCAACCCTTTTGATCCTATTGTAAAGGACGGCCACATCTGGGCTCGGGGAGCCGACGATGACAAAGGGCAGAGTTTTATGCACGCCAAAGCCTTTGAATTGATGGTCAAAACAGGACAACTGCCTTGTAATGTCAAATTCATGATTGAAGGAGAGGAGGAGATAGGCAGCACCAACCTATATGCTTTTTGTGAGCAGCACAAAGACTTGCTACAATGCGATGTGATATTGGTGAGCGATACGGGCATGATAGCTCAAGACATTCCCAGCATCACGAGCGGACTGCGCGGATTGTACTATTGGGAAGTAGATGTCAAAAGTGCCAACCGCGACCTCCACAGCGGTATATACGGTGGTGCTGTAGCCAACCCCATCAATGTACTCTGCAAGATGATTGCTGACATGCACGACGAAAACGGACATATCACTATCCCTGGTTTTTACGATGATGTGCTGGTAATAAGCGACGAAGAACGGGCACTTATGGGTCAAGCCCCCTTTGACGAAGCTCAATACAAGGCTTCGTTGGACATCAAAGAGGTACACGGAGAGAAAGGCTATACAACCAACGAGCGCACAGGTATCCGCCCATGTCTGGACGTATGCGGCATTTGGGGCGGCTACATCAACGAAGGCAGCAAGACCGTGCTACCAGCCGAAGCTCATGCCAAGATATCTGTACGGCTGGTTGCCAACCAAGACTATGAAAAAATTGGTCGGCAATTCCAACAATACTTTGAGTCCGTTGCTCCAAGTTATGTAACTGTAAGTGTAACGCCTTGCCATGGCGGAGCCGCTTATGTCTGTCCGATCAATACTCCTGGCTATAAAGCCGCCGAGCAAGCCATGACAACCACCTTCGGCAAACGCCCCCTCCCAACGCGGAGCGGTGGTAGCATCGGCATCATAGCTGGTTTTGAGCGTATCTTAGGTGTGAAGAGCATCCTTATGGGATTCGGCCTCGGCAGCGATGCCATACATGCACCCAACGAGAATTACCCTCTATTCAATTTCTACAAAGGCATCGAGACCATACCCTATTTCTATGAGAACTTTGCCCAGCTCTATAACAAACAATAATTGCCACCCACATGCGAAAGCGCAACGGTAGGCGTATTACACAACATACATAAACATAATAATGAAATCATGAAAATAGCTGTTGCAGGAACTGGTTATGTGGGATTATCATTAGCCACGTTATTGGCTCAACATAATAGTGTTACCGCTGTTGACATCGTAGCCGAACGTGTAGATATGGTGAACAACAAAATCTCACCTATTCAAGACGACTACATCGAGGATTACTTGGCTCACAAACAGTTAGACCTACATGCTACCCTTGATGCCGAAGCAGGCTACAGCGATGCAGAATTTGTGGTGATAGCGGCCCCCACCAACTACGACAGTGTTAAAAACTTTTTCGACACCAGTGCTGTTGAGGATGTAATTCAAACCGTTATGCGCGTCAATCCAAACGCCATCATGGTAATCAAAAGCACCATTCCCGTAGGCTATACCGAGCACATCCGACAAAAAACAGGATCCGACAATATCATCTTTGCACCAGAGTTTCTCCGCGAAAGCAAAGCCCTTTACGACAATCTGTACCCAAGTCGCATTATTGTCGGCTATCCACAAGATAGCCCTCGTCTCTCCGAAAAAGCACATCAGTTTGCTGATTTGGTCAAGCAGGGTGCCATCAAACAAGATGTGCCTATCCTCTTCATGGGCACCACCGAAGCCGAGGCAGTCAAACTCTTTGCCAACACATACCTCGCACTCCGTGTAAGTTACTTCAACGAGTTGGATACCTACGCCGAGCTCAAGGGGCTCAACACCCAAAATATTATTGATGGAGTGTGTTTGGATCCGCGCATCGGATCGCATTACAACAACCCCTCTTTCGGTTATGGCGGCTATTGCTTGCCCAAAGACACCAAACAGCTACTCGCCAATTATGCTGACGTACCAGAAGAGTTGATTCGCGCTATTGTGGAGAGCAACCGCACCCGCAAAGATTTTATTGCCGACCAAGTGCTTCGAAAAGCAGGCTATTACGACTATTACGAACGTGGCGACTTCAGCGCAGACAACGAACGTCAGTGTGTTATAGGTGTTTACCGACTTACGATGAAAAGCAACAGCGACAACTTCCGCCAAAGCAGCATCCAAGGCGTAATGAAACGCATCAAAGCTAAAGGTGCCTCTGTGGTTATCTATGAGCCTACGCTTCAAGACGGCTCCACATTTTTTGGCAGCCGCGTTATTGGCGACCTCAATCTGTTCAAACAGCAGTGCCAAGCCATTATTGCCAACCGCTACGACAGTTGTCTGGACGATGTGGCAGACAAAGTCTATACACGCGACATCTTCAAACGAGACTAACCCGCCCCCTTTGCATAGTATCAACCTACATTGCTTGATCTTAAAAATTATCTCCCGTGCTTCATAAACTTCTGTTTCTTATCGCCAAACACTACCGGCATGCTCCTGTTCCAAAATGGATTGTGCTTGCATCTGATTTGCTGCTTTTTGTTGTTGCTTTTGCAATTGCTGAGATTTTTCTATATTGGAATAGTGGCAGCATCAACGCCGCAGGGCTGACGACTCGGCTATGCGAAATGCTTGCCATCACGCTGTTTTGCTTTCTCGGTGGAGGATCATACAAAAGCATCATCCGCCATTCGGGAATAAACGACATACTCAAGATTTTGATAACGAATATCATTGCCGCTGCAATATTTATCGCTATCAATGCTGTCAACAATCAACTCCGCATAGTTGACAACACCTATATTCCATGCTATACCGAGGCGGTATTCTCCTATTCTATTTCGATTATCTTGATGATTTTCTTCCGTCTCCTCTGCCAGCGGTTTTATAACGATTATATCCGCAAGCGTCGCCCTCGCAACAACGTGGTTATATTCGGAGCAGGTGCGGCTGGTGTTATTGCCATGGGAGCTCTTCAGCAAGACCAAACACAGGAATATAACGTAGTTACGTTTATTGACGACGACTCAAGCAAGATTAGTCAATCGCTCAACGGTGTTCCTATCCGTCGCGTACGCGATGTACTCAACGAGCGCTATATCCGCAACAACAATATCAAGACCGTTCTTATTGCTATTCCCTCCATCAAAGTCAAATACAAACAGGCCATCACCAACCGCTGCCTTGATTTAGGGCTAACCGTCAAAGCTGTCCCCCATGTAAAGACATGGATCAACGGCACCTTTCAAGCCAACCAGATTGAAAACATCAAGATTGAAGACCTGTTAGAGCGCGAAAGCATTCAGATAGACAATATCAACATCACACGTGAGGTAGCCAACAAGGTGGTTATGGTTACTGGTGCTGCAGGCAGTATCGGCAGCGAGATTTGCAGACAGCTGACTCAGTTTGCCCCCTCCCGCATCATCATGCTCGACCAAGCCGAATCTCCTTTGTATGACCTCCAGTTTGAATTGCGCAACCAAGAACCATACAACCGGATTAAGGATCAGATGGAATTTGTGATAGCCAACGTAAAAGACCTACGCCGCATCGATGAGGTCTTCCGCCTATACAAGCCAGAGGTTGTATATCATGCAGCCGCCTATAAGCATGTGCCATTCATGGAGGAAAATCCTTACGAGGCTGTGTATGTTAATGTGTTTGGAACCAAAAATATAGCCGATTGCGCCGTGAAATATGGCGCACGAAAGTTTGTAATGGTTTCGACCGACAAGGCGGTAAACCCCACCAATGTGATGGGTGCCACCAAGCGTCTGGCCGAAATTTACATCCAAAGCCGATCTACCTTGCAAACCAGGTTCGTAACCACGCGGTTCGGCAACGTATTGGGCTCCAATGGCAGTGTTATCCCGCTGTTCAAAAAACAATTGGCAAACGGCGGTCCACTTACGGTTACGCACCGCGACATCATACGGTATTTTATGACAATTCCTGAAGCATGCAGCCTGGTGCTCGAGGCTGGCGCTATGGGCGAAGGTGGCGATATCTTTGTGTTTGACATGGGCAAACCCGTTAAGATTTACCAACTGGCAGAACGTATGATTCAACTATCAGGTCTGAAAAATATCAAGATTGTTGAGACGGGGCTACGCCCTGGCGAGAAACTTTATGAGGAGTTGTTGGTAACCAAAGAAAACACCATACCTACCCACCATCCTAAGATAATGCGTGCACAAGTTCGCAAAAACGATCTCCACGAGATAGACAAGTCTTTTGATGAGTTGAGCCATGCTCTTGAATCGCTCAATGACATGAGCATCGTAGCTTGTATGAAAGCCATCGTGCCAGAGTTTATAAGCAACAACAGCATTTATTGCCAATTGGATACCTGCAAATAGATGGACTTCCTGTTATGAGATTTCATTTTTTACCTGGCCTTAATAATTATCAGCGTTCGGTACTTATTGCCACAGCACTGTCGGTTGTAGCCATTGTGTCTTATTGGAGAATCGGTATCTGTGCGTTGACACTCTTGGCTGTGTGTGCCGTTGTTAAGATTATCGCATCTAAAAAGATAGGCAACCCCGCTTTGTCCAAACCAGCTCGGATATGTCTTTATGCAATGGTTGCCTATTGGATGCTGTATGTCATATCCGCCTGCTACTCACAGAATCACGCAGAAGGGTGGAATACTGTGGCAATCAAGGTTTTGTTTCTCGTCCTGCCACTATTGCTGATTGCTGGCGACACTCGTTACGTTACACACCAGCACCTACGAGGGCTGCTCGCCATTCTCGTTGCTACCTTATGTATCCGATTTGCAATTTGTGTTGCACTTAGCGTATGGAACTGCCTTCATGGGATGTCTGCCACTGAAGCATTCCGATGGAACTACGACCCGCTCGGACTACACCACAACTACCTTGCTCTGTATATCTTGGTAGCTGAAGCATTATTATATGTCAACTTAGTAAGTACCATCGGTATCAAACGTTGCCGTTGGATTCGTTGGAGTTCTGTTCTCGCAGCCGTCATACTATCTACATACCTCTATATGAGCGGCTCACGATCGGGTATTGCGGCATTGTTGCTGCTTATCGTTGCGTGCCTGATTCACCTTGCAATATTCAAACGGCAATGGGTTGTTGCGTTGGCTGCCGCTCTTTTTGTCGGAATCTTTGGTTATGGACTGTCGCACATCTCCGACACCATCTCCGACCGATATGCGCAGACCGCCGAAGAACTTTCTGAAGGCACCAGCTCCGACGTGCGATTGTGGCTTCTTGAATGCGGCTTAGAAACAGCCAAGCAAGAGCTGGTATTTGGCTATGGTTCGGGCGACTATGAGTTGGCACTTAAAGAATCATATATCCGCCATGGCTATATCGACCGGTTGCAGAATTTGGGTTCTCATAATCAATATCTCGAAACCGTGCTCGAAACGGGTTTGATTGGGCTGGCTGTTTTGCTCATCATGTTGCTGCTACCCACCGCCATTGCTATAGCCACCCATCGCAACTGGTTGCTATGTGCAGCCCCCACATTGGCTGTGATGTCTCAGATTTTTTTCGAATCAATGCTCAACCGGCAAATGGGTGTCCAACTTATCACACTGCTTTATTGTATCATGATTGTTGGACTATCCATATCGCCAACTTGTAATTTGTCACGGCATGAGTAATTTCGCACTTGTAGGAGCAGCTGGCTATATCGCACCCAGGCACCTCGAAGCTATTGCCAATACTGGCAATACCTTATTGGCGTCTTATGACCAATTCGACAGCGTGGGACGTTTGGACAGCTATTTTCCTGATTGCTCGTTCTTTACAGAACAAGTGCAATTTGACCGTTTTTGCAGCAAGCAGCAACGCTCTTCCAATCCTATCCATTGGTTTTCTATCTGCACTCCCAACTACACCCACGACGCTTTTATCCGTTATGGGTTGCGACTGGGTTGCAACGTGATTTGCGAGAAGCCGTTGGTGCTCTACCCTCACAATATCGACAACCTTATCGAGCTTGAGAAAGAAAGCGGACACCAGGCCTACACCATACTGCAACTCAGGTTGCACCCCAGCATCGTGGCTTTGAAAGAGATGGTTTCCAACGGCCCCACCAACAAGGTGTACGATGTTGACCTCACCTACATCACCTCCCGCGGCAAGTGGTACTACGCCTCTTGGAAAGGCGACATTCACAAAAGTGGCGGTGTGGCAACTAATATCGGCATCCATTTCTACGATATGCTACAATGGGTATTTGGTCCTGTCCAACAAAATATAGTCCACGTCATGTCGCACGACCGCGTGGCTGGCTATCTTGAATTTAGGCAGGCTCGCGTGCGCTATTTTTTAAGCATCAACGCCAAGTGCTTGCCTCCCAATGCTATCCAGGGCGAAAAACGGACTTACCGAACGGTAATCATCGACGGCAAAGAGTTTGAGTTCAGCCAGGGGTTTACCGAATTGCACACCAAGAGCTACCAAGAGATTCTGGTTGGTCGCGGGTTTCGCATCAGCGAGGCACGCCAGTGTGTAGAGATAGTAAGCCAAATCCGACATGCCACTCCCATTGGGTTGAAAGGCGATTACCACCCTCTTGCCCGTTTGCCGCTTGAGCCTCACCCCTTCGGATGGGACGATATTAGAATATAACAACACTTATCCGATGTTTGTTAATCTCAAAGATCAGTACATCAAAATCAAGCACGAGATTGATGACGCCATTCTGGATGTGGTGCAGAGTGCACAATATATCAACGGTCCGCAGGTATCTCTTTTTTGCGACCACTTGTCGCACTACTTAGGAGGATGTCATGTGATACCATGCGCCAACGGCACCGATGCACTCCAGATAGCCATGATGGCTCTCGATTTGCAGCCTGGCGATGAGGTTATCATTCCCAACTTCACCTATGCCGCACCTATCGAGGCGGCATGCTTGCTCAAACTACGTCCTGTGCTGGTTGACATCAACCCCCTCACTTTCAACATCGACACACAGCAGTTGCAACAAGCCATATCACACAAAACAAAAGCTATCATACCGGTGCACCTCTTTGGGCAGTGTTGCGATATGGACAAAATCTTAAATATTGCCAGCCAACACAATCTATTCGTAATCGAGGATACTGCGCAGGCACTCGGAGCTGAATATCAATTTTCCGATGGCAGCCGCCACAAGGCAGGCACTATGGGACATATCGGATGCACGTCGTTTTTCCCCACCAAAAATCTGGGGTGTTTTGGCGACGGCGGGGCGCTGTTTACCCACAACGAGTCGCTATCTCAACGTATTCGGATGATTGCAAGTCATGGCCAGCAATCCAAATATCAGCATGTGTGTATCGGCTGTAACAGCCGACTTGACAGTATTCAAGCTGCTGTCCTTGACGTGAAGTTGAAGTATCTCGATTCGTATATCGCCAGCCGGCAACAAGCAGCCGATTACTACACTCAGCACATCCGTGAATGTCTTGCTGGTAGCGTAACAGCTCCCACCATAGCAGCAAACACTACTCATACTTTTCACCAATACACCATAACCGTCGATGCCCACCATCAAGTCCCTCTCAAAGATTACCTCTCGCAACAGGGCATCCCAACCATGATATACTACCCTATACCTATCCACAAACAAAAGGCCTACCAGCCGTTTATTCGGCATACCGAAAGCGAATCATTCAGTGCCAGCAACACTGCTTGTCAGTCGGTTTTATCGCTCCCTATCCACACCGAATTGACGCCTGAAGAGCAGAGCCTTACCATCACAGCCATACAGCATTACTTTAAGTAAGTGGCAGTTATTAGCAAGATATGTCAAATAAATATTATTGTTGTCCGCTAAATGGACATTAGTCATTGATTTTGCTGTTATTTGTCATGTATAAGCCCTATAATCAAGTAAATACAACGGCTGTCCGGTAAAAC
>JAGHVA010000127.1 GCA_018064565.1 Candidatus Colimorpha onthohippi | reverse complement strand
GTTTTACCGGACAGCCGTTGTATTTACTTGATTATAGGGCTTATACATGACAAATAACAGCAAAATCAATGACTAATGTCCATTTAGCGGACAACAATAATTTTCAAAAGTTTTACCAGACAGCAATATCAATCAATACTCATAACCTTACATGAGACTAAAACAAGTTGACTCTTGTTGAAGAGTCAACTTGTTTTAGCGAAAGTCAGTTTGTTATTTAGTCGCCTTGGTGGACGACGAAACAAGGGCTAAGCCTATTTCTTTACGGGTTTCTTGCTGGCCTTGACGGTGCTGAAGATGAAGGCGAAGATTACTATGAAATAAGGCAAGCCAAGCATGCACCCTATCATGAGGGCGGAGACGAGGATGATGCCGATGTAATAGACCACGCCGATGAGCAACGACTTGCCGAAGTTGCGGCACGAACGGGTGTCGGATATTATCTTTGCAACTACAGACACGATGAGCAACACCATGTAAACCTTGAGTATGATTGCCGACACCTTGGGTGCGAAGATATACACCAACGCCGTCAGGGCGCAACAGAAAAGAGCCAACCACGATACGTACTTCCACTCCTTCCACTTCTTTTTCTTCTTCATCTCGGCGAGGCGCGTCATCTCTGCCGTAACCTGCATGATGGCACAAAAGAGGTTGTAGATGACGAATGTCAGCAACGCGCCGCCAATCAAGGCGTAGAGCCAACCGACGTTCTTCGGGCTACAGAACCATCCCAACGAGGGAGTAGAACCATTACCATAATATTCCGTCAGGGGCATACCTGACTGGAAGCAATAGTAATAGACCGCCAAAAGCGAGAGGGTGAGGGTAACATAGAGGTAGGGGTAGTAGTTCGACTTGTCTCGATTACGGATGTTGTAATTGAAGAACTCCATGATGCACGTAAGCACCAGAATGATGATGAGTTGAGCTACAAACGACAAACCCAAGAAGTTGCCGTGCTGGAATCCTAAAAGATCGGGGATGTTGATGGTTCCAAAGGGAACCGAAAGCATTGATGATAACATAGTTTATGATATTTTAATTGATATTATACTCTTGTGGACGAATCCTTCTCGGATGTACGCCCGTTGAGATTAGAACTCGAAGTGATGCTTACCGCTTCCTACCTGCCGATCACCATCGGGCAGGCAGACGATGGCCTGTGTGTTGCAGGGCACCTCGATATCCCACACCACGCGGCCGCCATCGTGGCGGTAGCTGCTCACGATGGTGCCATAAAGAGAACGATAGGAGGTCTTGACATACTCTAAGCCCTCGATACTGAAATCGGGACAGAATCGGATGACCTTATAAGCAGGCTGCTCATTCTGAATGCCGCCAAGATCCTTAAAGAACCATTGCAAGAGGTCGCCAAGCAGCATGACATGGTTGCCGCTATTCATAGCAGGGTTGGCGGTGTTGCCGTTCCAGAGTTCCCAGATAGTAGTGGCACCATGTGCTATCATATAACCATAACTGGGCCATGTGGTGTTGGAGGCAAGGCGATAGGCAAGGCTACCCTGCCCCATGCGCGAGAGTTCACGCTGAATCCACGACATTCCGATAACGCCACAGCTTACATGGCTACCGTTGTCGTTGACAATCTTGTTGATGATGCTGCGACGCACCTGATCAACATACTGCTCGGGCACCATGCCAAAGGCCAACGGCAAGACGTTGGCAGTAACGGTGTTGTTGCCATAATAAACGCTGTCGATGGTAGAGTCAGCAGTTTGATGCACCACGAGGTAACGGTGGTTGAAGGCTTCGGTCATCGTGTCGGCTGTGCGCTGCCAGCGTTCCACATCGCTGCTATGTCCCACAAGCGGTGCATACTCGGCGAGCAGACGGCACACCTTGACATAGTAGGCGGAACTCATCAGTCCGCCGTCGGTGATGCGTGAGGGATCCTTGCTATGTATGAGTTCCTGCGCCTCGGGGGGCATGCACCAGTCGCCCCATGTATCCTTAGCAATAAGGAAGTCGGTGCCGTCGCGGTGCGTCTTTATCATGTAGTCGAGCCAACGGACGATATGGTCGTAGCTCTCACGCATAGGTTCGAGGTTGCCAAACTGACGGTAGAGCATGTCGCACCCCATAGGCAAGGCAGCTGGCCAAGTCATATTGGGGGAAGAGATGCGCCAGAAAGTAGGACACACATTGGGGATGTTGCCGGCGGTATCTTGCGCTTGGCAGATGTCGCGCATCCACTTAGCGTAGAGGTTGCCGTTGGCGAAGAGGAAGCTCTCGCCATAGCACCCCACGGTGCGGTCGCCGAGCCACGGCATGCGCTCATCGCGTTGACAGCAATCGAGGGGCATGCCCTTGTAATTGTCGGCAATACCCCACCATGCGTTTTTGTAAACCTGGTTGAGGATGTCGTTGGAGGTCTCGAACGTGCTGGTGGAGGCTAAGTCGTCGAAGATTAGCACAGAGACGAAGTCATCCACCTTGGGTTCTTCGTTAAGGCCACTGATTTCCATAAAACGGAAGCCGTGGGTGAGGAAGGGCATGTGCCAAAACTCGCCGTTCTCGTTGCCGTTGGCAACATAGATATCGGTTGCCTTGGCACTGCGTAAGTTGTCGAGGTAGAGAGCATTGTTGGTGCTGTCGAGAATCTCGGCAAAACGCATCGTCACGCTGTCGCCAGCCTTTAGACCATGCCACTTAACGAGAGCCCATCCTGCGATATTCTGACCGAAATCGACGATATAGGTGCCACGATCCGTCTTGCTGACAGTGAGGGCGACTACGCTGTCGCGAGCCACCATGCGCTCGCTGGTGCTACCCTTCATACTGCCGCCTGGAGCAGCTACGCACTGTGCCGCCGACCAGCGGGAATCGCTGTAGCCCGTGCTGGTCCAGTTGCCAAGCTCCATACGGGCGTCATAGATACCACCATCGTACTCGTTGTTCTTGCGCACTGGTCCCTCTGCCGTAAAACTCCAGCTACCATCGCTGACGATGGTCTGTTCGCTGCCATCGGTAAAGGTAACCACCAGCTGAAGGCGCAACTTAGGAAGACCGAACATATCGGGCTGACCTACGGTGTCCTCGATGCGAAGCGTAACATAACGTCCGCTACCGAGAGCCACACCGATAGCGTTGTCGCGAGCGAGAAGGTCGGTAACGTCGTAGCTGTCGTATAGCACCGTCTGCCGCCAATCGGTAGGGGCAGGAGCCAGGGCTGCATCGCCAACACGCTGACCATTAAGGTAAAGCTCGTAGGTACCGAGGCCGCTGATGTGCACCACAGCCTGCTGCACCTCCTTATCGCTGAGGTTGAACTCCTTGCGCAGATAGCGCGCTGCAACGATGTAGTCGTCTTTGCCCTGCATCTCACCAGACAAAAGGGTATCGCAGCCTATCCACTGCGCTTGCCACTCGCTGTCGTCCATCAAGCCCATGCCCCATTGTGCAGGTTGGCTCCAAGCGCTCTCGCCTTGGGTAGTATATACCTTGACGCACCAATAGAGACGCTGGTTGCTCTTGAGCGTAACACCGTTGTAAGGCACCCATATTGACTGGTCGCTCTCCACCCGCTTAGAGTCCCATACGTCGGCTTTCCCCTCGCGGAGCAACTCAGGATTGGTAGCCACAAGAATATGATAGGCGGTCTGCATGACATCCTGCTTCTCGGAAGTAATGACCCAACTGAGGCGTGGATGTTGCGTCTGTATGTTCATAGGGTCCAGCATCTGCTCGGTACGCAGGTCGCCGACCTCAACTTTAGCGCAACTGGCAAAAAACATTGCCAAGGCAAAGATTAAGAAAAACCTTTTCATATTTGACAGTTTGCTTAATGACATAACTATGATATTTACATTATTGCTGCTTGTAAACTTATTTTTTTCTCGTTGAAACAAAATAAGGCTGAAACCCATATTGTAGATTTCAGCCATTATTTAGTTACCTTTTGTTACTGAATCGAACAAGGTACAAACAGACGATTACTTGTGTTCGCCTTTGCGGGCGTTATAGAAAATCTTGAATGCACCCGCAGTACGCAACTCTTGTTTGATATCACTGATAAGTCCCATCTTGGTATCCTGATCAGCCTTAATAGCTGTGGTTATGAAAGGACGGTCAGCCTCAACACGGGCAGCTTTTTCCTGTTCTACAAACGGGATGATATCTGCTACTGTTGCAATCTGATCGTTAAGCTGAATACGGCTATCGGTACCATATTTGGCTTGCTGTTCTTTCATAGGCGTACCTACGTTGATGTAACTTACCAGACTCTTCTTTTCAAGTTTGCTTACCTCACTACCTTGAGGTACCGTAATCTTGATATACAGAGTGCTCTCACGCATGGTAGTAATCACCATGAAGAAGAAGAGGAGCATAAAGATAATGTCGGACATAGAGCCCATGTTGAGGGCTGGCGTCTCTTTCGGTTTTTTTCCTGTAAAACGTGCCATTATTTATTTTCTCCTATCTTTGTAGGCTCCGCCTCAGAAATAGCAATAGGAATTGCCTTATCTATGGCTTCGCGCTGTTCTTCACTAATATCAGCATACTTGCGTCCGAAACGCTCAGATGAAAGCTCGTTGCGCATCTCGTTGATAGCGGCTGCCAACTCGTTTTGTACCCTTAAGTACATGTCGTAGGAAGTACCGCGGTCGTTTTGGAGCGAAATCACACCTTTTGACACATCCATCTTGCCCAAAAGTGGGATATCAATGGTCTCTTTCTCTGGGAGATTAGGGAGATTATTGGGGTTGCCCAAAAACTCTTTGGCCCTGTCTCTAAGATCCTCGATACGACCAATCTCACCATCAAACAGAAGGCGGTCTTTGCTATTGATTTTTACAACGAAGATATTACGCATACGGACTTCTGGCTTTTCTTGATTAGGCGGCAGCGGAGGTGGCAGTCGCCTTGCAATGCCCGTATCGGTATTAATGCTTGATGTCATCAGGAAGAATGTCAAAAGCAAAAATGAGATATCGGCCATTGAACTGGTATTCAAACCAGGAGTTTTTCTGCCCATAATTATTTCCTTTTTAAGAATTTAGCAAGCAATTCAACATAGAGGATCGCCAAAGCAGCGGCACCTACAAGGATATATACCAAGATGCAAGCTGCACCGATCCACTTGGATGTGCTGGCGGTAAGATTATTCTTTTGAAGCAACACCTCTGAGACATCAGTACCCGATGCCAACAGAAAACTGACCAAGCATACCACAACGGCTGCTACAAGAATATAAACAGTCTTGAGTGCGCCTTTGCGGTCGTCGTTGAACTTGTTGATGAAGCTATACAAAGCGAAACCAATGATGCCGACCAATGATAACACCACGAAGAGGAATGTAATCCAATAGGCGATGTCAAACCAGAATGAATTGGCCTCAACATTCAGGGCGAAAATGATGGCGAATACGGTCGCCAGCACAGAAACTCCCAAACCAGCCAAAGTTATGATTTTGGAAAAATTCTCTTTCATGATTTATTTCGTTTAGAATTTATACGTTAAAACGTTCTATTTTATAGTTCCGTTTTCTTGCCTCGGCAAACAAGCAAGCCTGTCTGTGTCCGGCTTATCGAAAACGTTCGTATTATCAACGCCTTATCAACGCCGTTTTCTATCCTCGCCATAGTGCGATATGTTCTACGATGCTCGGATTATCGAAAACGTTTAACAATGCGCATATACGCACATCATTATTTGTTCTTCACGAGAATATCCATGAAGGAGATGGAGCCATCTTCCATCTGAGCCACAAGGCTTTCGATTTTGGTAAGGATGTAGTTGTAGAAAATCTGGAGAATAATAGCAACGATAAGACCAAAAACGGTGGTAAGAAGAGCCACTTTCATACCGCCAGCCACAACCGTTGGGCTGATATCACCAGCAGCCTCGATATCATCGAATGCCTGTACCATACCTACCACAGTACCAAGGAATCCGAATGAAGGAGCCAATGCGATGAACAAAGAAATCCAAGTCAGGTTGCTCTCCAAACGAGCCATCTGAACGCCACCATAAGAAGTAACAGCCTTCTCAACGTTCTCAAGACCTTCGTTTACACGGTCGAGACCTTGATAGAAAATGCTTGCCACAGGACCACGGGTGTTGCGGCAGAGTTCCTTTGCACCTTCATAATTACCTTTTTTAACAAAATCTTCGATACCTTCAAGGAGCTTGTTGACATTGGTAGAAGCCATGTTGAGATAAAGTACGCGCTCAATAACGAGAGCCATACCAAAAATAAGGCAGAGCAACACAGGGGTCATCCAGCCTGCACCACCTTGGATATATTTTTCTTTCAGCACCTGGTGGAACGACTTGGTAGCCTCTTCCTCTGCAACAGCCTCAGCTTCGGTAGTCTCCGCTTCAGGAGCTACAGCCTCAGGGGCAGCCTGCTCATCAGCCTGCTCTACGGCTGCTGGTTCAGTAGCCTCGGCAGTATTATCCTGAGCCATGGCACTGTTGAAATTGGCAAATGTCAATAATCCTACGATTGACATAAAAGCAATTACTTTTTTCATGGTTTGTTTAATGTGTTGGTTATTAATTATTTGATTATTTTCTTATCACAAAACAATATTATGCAAATATAC
>JAGHVA010000205.1 GCA_018064565.1 Candidatus Colimorpha onthohippi | reverse complement strand
TTACGCAATGATGGAATAATAATAACGTACCAACCCCTGGGGTAATGCAAAATGCTTTGCGGTTTTTTGCCCCCCCCCCCCTTTTATTTTGTGTCAGGCATGTGCGACAAGTAATCAACAATAACCGCCGTTGATTCATGCCGTATTTGACATGAGTAGTTTATGTTTTGTTAATAAGTTTTACAGAGCCATCGAAACAATTTATCTAATTTTGTATTCCCTTCTTTGGGGATTGATTGCTGCTGTAATCAATTATAATTTTGAATGTTAAATTTGTTTTGCTATGGAACCTGATTTGTTTTCGTTGGTAAATAATGATAGTCAACCTGTAAGTGGGGAGCCGTCTGATGCTGTAAAGCACCAAGAGGTGGGTGCGAACGCTTCGGCAGAGGTCAAGTCGATGAATCAGGATTCTGAGCAAGTGGGGTCACAGTGCTATACGGCTCAAGAAATTATGAAATCATCGGTGGCGTATTTTGGGGGTGATGAGTTGGCTGCCAATGTGTGGATGAACAAGTATGCTTTGCGCGATGGAGACAATGTGTATGAGCTTAATCCAGACATGATGCACCATCGCTTAGCAGCGGAGTTTGCTCGTATAGAGGAGCGTTATCCCAATCCGATGTCCGAGCAGGATATCTATTTGTTGTTAAAAGACTTTCGCTATATAGTGCCGCAGGGTAGTCCTATGTCTGGTATTGGAAACAACTATCAGGTGGTGTCGCTCAGCAACTGCTTTGTGATAGGCAATCAGGGAAGCAGCGACTCGTATGGCGGCATCATGAAGGTGGATCAAGAACAGGTGCAACTTATGAAGCGCCGTGGAGGTGTAGGACACGACCTCTCACATATCCGCCCGAGTGGTAGTCCTGTCAAAAACTGTGCGCTCTCTTCTACGGGAATAGTCCCCTTTATGGAGCGTTACAGCAATACTACCCGCGAGGTGGCGCAGGGTGGTCGTCGTGGTGCTTTGATGTTGAGTATCAGTATCAAACATCCAGATTCTGAGAAGTTTATTGATGCCAAGCTTGAGCAAGGCAAAATAACAGGAGCTAATGTGTCGGTCAAAATTACAGATGAGTTTATGGAATGTGTGAAGAGTGGTCGGCCGTTTGTTCAGCAGTATCCTATCGATTCGGATCATCCTATAGTTACTAAGGAGATAGATGCTCGAGCTCTATGGGATAAGATTATTGCCAATGCTTGGTCGTCGGCGGAGCCAGGAGTGCTTTTTTGGGACACTATAATTCGTGAGAGCGTGCCCGATTGTTATGCCGATTTCGGCTATCGCACTGTAAGTACCAATCCATGTGGAGAAATCCCGCTTTGTCCGTACGATAGTTGTAGGCTCCAGGCAATAAATCTCTTCAGTTATGTTGATAAGCCGTTTACCGAAGAGGCATCATTTAATTTTGATTTGTTCAAGCAGCATGTAACAATGGGTCAGCGTTTGATGGATGATCTTATTGACCTTGAGCTTGAGAAAATCGAGAAAATCATTGCCAAGATAGACCTTGATCCTGAAGATGACGAAATCAAGCGGGTGGAGCGAAATCTATGGCTTAATATCAAGCTTAAATGTCTTGAAGGGCGTCGTACGGGTTTTGGCATCACTGCCGAAGGCGATATGTTGGCTGCCATGGGGCTTTGCTACGGAAGTCCTGAGGCCATTGATTTCAGTGTACAGGTGCATCGTACGCTTGCCTGTACTGCTTACCGGTCGTCGGTTACTTTGGCGCGTGAGCGCGGTGCTTTCCCAATCTATGATGCCAACCGTGAAAAGTTGAATCCGTTTATTCAGCGTCTGGCGGAGGTTGACCCTGAGTTATACACTGATATGCTTACTACAGGGCGTCGCAATATTGCACTTCTTACCATTGCGCCAACAGGCACCGTAAGTATTTGTACGCAGACAACCAGTGGCATCGAACCTGTATTCCTTGTATCGTACAAACGTCGCAAAAAGATAAATCCCAACGATCGCGATTCGTCAAGTCACAAAATCATCAAAGATGAAAACGGTGATTTGTTTGAGGAGTACAACGTGTTACATCCGAAGTTTGTAGATTGGCTGCTCACCAAAGGATATGATATAGAGGAAGTCTGTTCGATGAAAGATTCTGAACTTGACAAAATTATACAGCAGTCGCCCTATTACCGAGCCACCTCTGCCGATATTGACTGGGTGAGCAAAGTCCGCATGCAGGGTGCTATCCAAAAATGGGTTGATCACTCAATCAGTGTTACCGTCAATATCCCTAAAGAGACCTCCAAAGAGATAGTGAGTACTATCTACCAGACAGCGTGGGAGTCGGGATGCAAAGGGTGTACCATATACCGTGAAGGTTCTCGACAGGGTGTGCTTGTCTCCAATAAGGAGTCGAAGTGCGCCGAACAGCATTTCTCCGAAACGAAGGCTCCTAAACGTCCTAAAAAATTGGAGGCAGAGATAGTGCGTTTTAAAAACGAGCGAGAGGATTGGATTGCGGTGGTAGGTATGTACGAAGGTCGTCCATACGAGATATTTACGGGTAGGGCAGAGCGTTTCCCATTGCCTAAGAGCGTCGAGAGAGGGTGGGTGGTTCGTGTTAAGGAACCAGGCGATGAGCATGCTCGCTACGATTTTCAGTATTGCGATGATGACGGTTACTTACAAACGGTAGTGGCGCTTTCTCGTATGTTTAAGAAAGAATATTGGAATTATGCCAAACTAATATCGGGTATTCTCCGTCATGGTATGCCGATTCCTAATGTGGTGGAACTTATAGGCAAACTCACTTTCGATGTGGAGAGTATAACTACTTGGAGTAATGGTGTTGCAAGAGCTCTCAAACGGTTTATCAAAGATGGAACGGAGACAGGTGAAGTCTGCCCCGATTGTGGGTCAAAACTTGTGTATAGCAGTGGTTGCAAGAGTTGTCCTAACTGCGGTTGGAGCAAATGCGGCAGTTGATGACTTTTTTATACTGGAATGTTGATTGAGTAAGCACGATATCACTTCAAAAAGGGTGTGCCATAGACGTATGGCATGCCCTTTTCTGTTTTTGATAGCATAAGATGCCTGAGCAAGGTTCTCAGAAGGGCGCTTTTTTGAACGTTCTTCTGCATGTCGGGTTAGCTGTATCAGTGTGGTGCTGATTGTCGGGTATGTAACGATTAGTCGTTTGCATGTTACATGTCTCAAATGAGGTTGTGTGCTAATATCTTACAAATGGAGCCTTGGGCTCTTTATGTCGCACAGGGTGTGTTGTAGTTGCTGTGGGTGTTGTGGTATAACAAGCATTCCCTTCTTTGGTTTTATTGGGGCGGCTATGCTTGATATTGTAATTGCTTATAGGGCAGTTGGCAGCTTCAATGATGGCATCGCCCAACATGGTACCCAGAATTTGGTATCCGCCTATGGTAAAGTGTACGTGGTCCCTTTGTGCCAGCCGAGCTTTGCACCATTGTTCCATAGAACCTAAGCCTCCCATAATCTCAAATTGGTCCCATACCGCTCCTTGTGTTTCGTTGGCTAATTGGTAGAATACCTTGCGAGCCTCAGCACCATTGGTGTTAACTACATATCTTTTTCTGCGTCTGCGTCCTCGTACTGCCTTGTATGAATCGTTGTTGGTGATAAATACAAAAGCACAATCGGGGTTTACTGCCCGTACTGAGTCGATCAGCCGCAGGTAACGGGATCGGAATATGGCGGTGTCAAAATTGGGTCCTGATGCGTCGTTGATACCAATTCCGAACACTACCATGT
>JAGHVA010000121.1 GCA_018064565.1 Candidatus Colimorpha onthohippi | reverse complement strand
ATTCAGTTTCAATACCCCTACGAACATCCTGCCAATAAGGATCGCTAACCTCTCCAAGAACTACAAGAACTGAGTTCCGCGCATCAGCCGCACTCGTAGATTTGTCATCGTCTTTCTTGCATGCCACATTCAACACTAACAGCATTCCTGCAGCAAAAACAAAAAAATCTTTAATAAATGTTCTTTTCATTATAATATAATAATTTGAAAATTAGTAATTTCTAAAAATTCTCACACAAAAATGACTAAGTGCAAAGATACATAATTATTTCCATTACAACAACCTGGTAAATGTTTGTCATAGATATTTGCCAGCCAATAGGTAGCTGCCATCCCAAACTATGTACAAAATGTCAGCAAAACAAAATACTGTCACATATTTACTGACAAAATGTCAGTTTATGGAATTTGGCACAGTTTTGGATACTTCAAATAGTCGTTGATGAGAGAAAAAAATTAATATTAACCAACAAAAAAAATAACTACTATGAACATTAAACCTTTAGCAGACCGCGTGCTCATCGAGCCCGCTGAAGCAGAACAGAAAACCGCCTCTGGAATCATTATTCCTGACACCGCCAAAGAGAAACCACAACGTGGCAAAGTAGTCGCAGTGGGCAATGGCACCAAAGATCATGAGATGACCGTGAAGGTTGGCGACAACGTGCTTTATGGCAAATACAGCGGCACCGAGATTGATGTAGAGGGCGTGAAATATATGATTATGAAAGAGAGCGATATCTACGCAATCATCTAATCTAAATTAACAATCAACTGTTTTTGTTTAACCTAATAAAATAGAAGTAATAAAATGGCAAAACTTATAATGTTCAACAATGAGGCTCGCGAGCAGCTTCGTATAGGTGTAGATCAACTGGCTAATGCAGTAAAGGTAACCTTAGGACCCAAAGGTCGCAACGTGGTAATCCAGAAGGCTTTTGGTGCACCGCAAGTAACCAAAGATGGTGTTACCGTAGCAAAGGAGATTGACCTTGAAGATAACACACAGAACATGGGTGCTCAGATGGTAAGAGAGGTTGCTTCTAAGACCAACGATCAAGCTGGCGATGGTACCACTACCGCTACGGTATTGGCACAAGCCATTGTGAATACTGGTTTGAAAAACGTTGCAGCAGGTGCCAACCCAATGGACCTCAAACGCGGTATCGACAAAGCCGTTGCCGAGATTGTTAAAGGCATTAAAGAACAAGCTCAAGAGGTAGGCGGCGATATCAAGAAAATACGTCAGGTAGCCACCATCAGTGCCAACAACGACAGCGCCATTGGCGACATCATCGCCGAGGCGATGGAGAAAGTAACCAAAGACGGTGTGATTACTATCGAGAATGCCAAAGGTATCGACACCACTGTGAAGGTTGTGGAAGGTATGCAATTTGACCGCGGTTTTATCAGCCCTTATTTTGTTACCGACACCGAGAAGATGGAATGCTGCTACGACAACCCACTGATTCTCATCTACGACAAGAAGATTAGCACACTCCAGACGCTGCTTCCTATCTTGGAGCAAGTAGCAAAATCAGGTAGAGCACTTTTGATTATTGCCGAGGATGTTGAGACCGAAGCTATGGCCACTCTGGTAGTCAACCGCTTGCGTGGCGGTCTGAAAGTAGCAGCCGTAAAAGCCCCTGGCTTTGGCGACCGTCGCAAAGAGATGCTCGAAGACATCGCCATCCTTACTGGTGGCACTGTCATCAGCGAAGAAAAAGGCTACAAACTCGAAGATGCTACCCTCGATATGCTTGGCACCTGCGAGAAGATTACCATCGACAAAGACAACACCACTATCGTGAATGGTGCTGGCGAAGCCGATATGATCAAGGCTCGCGTCAATATGATCAAGTCGCAAATTGAGAAAACTACCAGCGACTACGACCGTGAGAAACTGCAGGAGCGTCTTGCTAAGTTAGCAGGTGGTGTGGCTGTGATTTACGTTGGAGCCGCCAGCGAGGTAGAGATGAAAGAGAAGAAAGACCGCTTTGACGATGCACTGCATGCTACCCGTGCAGCTGTTGAAGAGGGCATCATCCCTGGTGGTGGCACCGCACTAATCCGCGCCGCTGTGAAGCTTGACAACGTAAAAGCCGAGAACGAGGACGAAAAACTTGGTATTGAAATCATCCGTCGCGCTGTTGAGGCTCCTTTGCGCACCATCGTTGAGAACGCTGGCTTGGAAGGCAGCGTGATTGCCAACGAGGTAAAGAACGGCAAAGGCGACTATGGCTACAATGCTCGCACCGAACGTTATGAGAACCTGATGCAGACCGGCGTCATCGACCCTGCCAAGGTTACTCGCGTAGCCATCGAGAATGCAGCCAGCATTGCCAGCATGCTCCTCACCACCGAATGCGTGCTCAGCACCATCCCAGAAGAAACCCATGATGCACCTGCTGGCAACCCAGGCATGGGCGGCATGGGCGGCATGTACTAAAATCCCTAAAGGCTTAACCCAGTTAAGCCTAACACAACCCAAAGGCTGCACCTCTCCAGTAAGGCGCAGCCTTATTTTTTGGTTATTTGTTCGTTATATCTAACTTCAAAACACGCCACCGAACCTTTTTGACCTTGCTCTCTTACCCCGCTTCTGCACTTCTTCGGCATTCTTGCCGAAACTCTCTTACCCCGCTTCTGCACTTCTTCGGCATTCTTGCCGAAGCTCTCTTACCCCGCTTCTGCACTTCTTCGGCATTC